>JBEBTM010000016.1:0-20421 GCA_040393745.1 Thermogutta terrifontis
AGTAGGGGCCGCAGTTGACGACATAGCTGAGCGGCGGCGTGTTATTGCCGTGATCTTCCAGTTGGCTCGACGGGCAAATCAGGATGGGAAGCCGCGAGGTCGCCAAGGTCAGATTGGTTCCGGCGGGAAGCGCATCGTCGGTGAAAATCTTATACCGCTGATTCTCTTCAAGCTCCGGCAAAACCGTCATGACCCAAGTCATCGTGCGATCGGTCGTATTGGAGTCGTTGTATTTTCCCAGTGTCCGCAAGGAAGCCGGCAGGCCGTTGTTTTGCATGGCATTGTTGATGATCGCAACGCCGATATTCCGCTGATTGTTGATACATTGCCCTTGGCGGGCCGCCTCCCGGGCGTAGTTCACCGCCGGAACCAACATACCGGCTAAAAGAGCGATAATGGCAATGACGACAAGGAGTTCCACCAAAGTGAACGCGCCGCGCCGTTTATACGAAGTCGAAATCATGTCGGAATCCTTCATTTTAGACAAAGTGGGAGGACGGTATCAATGGGCAATTGGAAAGACCTGCCGCTGGGAGGCAAAACGAGTCTGCCGTCCATTTTCGCATAAGAGCGGGTAAATATCCACCATTTTTTTTCGATTTGGCGCGTTTTTTTGGTTTTCACCCGAGTATCTCCGCAAAAAGCCGTTCATACCGAGCTACCGTGGCATCTTGCGAGAAATGGTCACGAGCCCGCTCGTAATTGGCTTGGCCCCGCTCTTCTGCCTGCTCCGGATGCGAAGCCCAGTTTGTCAGGAGCTCGAACATTGTTTTCTCGTCGCCGAAATGAAAGATTTGATCCTCGGCCAGATTACCCAGAACCTCTTGCACACCTTCCGCTTGCGCCGCGACCACGGGCAACCTGGCCGACATTGCTTGCAGCAGTACATTGGGCATCCCCTCCCAGCGCGAGGGCAAAACGAGCATCCGGGAACTGCGCATCAATTCAGGAATGTTTGCCTGCCAGCCGAGCAGCTTGACCCGCTTGCGAACCCGGTCAAAATGCGGCGAAAGCCAAAGATCGGTCAAATGACGTCGCAACGGACCGTCGCCGGCGATCCAAAGTTCCCAGCCCGGCAGATTTGGGAGCCATCGGGGCACCGTCTCGAAGAACCAGTCGAGCCCCTTCTGTTCGTCGAGCCGACCGACATAAAGGATCCGATTTTCTTTTGATACAGCGGGTTGCGTTTCCAAGACCGTCACACCATTGGGAATCACCTCAAGTTTTCCGGCGGGCAAACCGCCGACGTGCTCGGAAAACTCCGCCACGGCCCGGCTCACGCAAACGTAACGTTCGACCCAAGGGCTCGTCCAGCGATCCAAGGTCAAATGCCATCGGGCTCCGTGACTTTGCCGATGCTCCGCGACCCGGATTCCCGCGACAACGTGCCGAAGTCCTACCGACCGTGCGGCAAGTCGGCCCAGAAAATTGGCATGAAAGAGAAACGTCAGGAGCAACTCGGGTCGGTCGTTCTTAAGCAGACGCCGGAGTCGAAAAAAGCCGGACAGGAACGACGCCTTGCCCCGCATGCCAAGAAACCGGACCGGAATTCCCGCCGTTTCGAGCATCGGCACACAGGAGTTTTCCTCGTTTTCCGGTCGCGGCTGGAGAGAATAAACCGTGACCGTAAAGCGGTTTCGGTCAAGTCTTCGGGCCAATTCGCAAAGAGCCCGCTCGGCACCGCCCCGATGGAGTTCCGTGATGCAAAACGCCAGTTTTCGAGGGGATTTGTGAATTGACAAGAGACCGGTTGTGACTGATAATTGCGGGACCTGCCGTCCAGGCGTATTGCGTAACATTTGATCCGTTTTGAAAAATAGCCTTTGACGGATCAGGCATTACGCAGTCGAAAGTCCGAAAGGACCTGTCGTCCAGACGTTTCGAGCTTCCGCTCGGCGTGAAAAACCGCTGCGCGCTGCTTCGCCGGCGCGGGTGAGCGGAAATTCGACTACAACGAGTTGAAGGTCGTATCTCCGGAGCTTCCGAGAACGCCAACCCCGAACGGAGTACATGGGTTATTCCATATTTCTTCACAAATGTCAATTATTCACCCCGATTTTCGATGCTTTCCGATTACGATTATGAGCTTCCTGACGAATTGATCGCGCAGACGCCATCGGCCAACCGGGCCGATGCTCGAATGCTGGTCGTCGACCGGAAAGCGGGCACGCTCGCCCACGCCTATATCCGGGATCTGCCGCGTTATCTTGAGCCGAAAGACTGTGTGGTCGTGAACAATACGAAGGTGCTGCCGGCCCGACTGATCGGAACCCGGAAGAAAACCGGCGGTCGTTGGGAGGGGTTGTACATTCAAACGGGGCCCGGTGGACTTTGGCAGATCATCGGAAAAACCCGGGGGAAAATCCGGCCCGGTGAACTCGTCCGGCTCCAAACGCCCGAGGGCCGGATCGGGTTCGACTTGGAATTCGGTTCGAAATTGGACGATCATTCCTGGATCGTGAAACCGTTGACCGACGAACCGCTGACGGCGGCGCTGGACCGTGTCGGTTGGGTGCCGATCCCGCCGTACATCCGCGATGGCCGAATGATGCCTGAAGACAAGGAGAATTATCAAACGATTTACGCGTCGAAACCCGGCGCCGTGGCCGCCCCCACGGCCGGGTTGCATTTCACGCCGAGACTGTTCGATGCCGTAAAAAAAATGGGAACCGCGATTGTTCCCGTGACACTGCACGTCGGCATCGGGACTTTTCGTCCGATTACCGTGGAAAATCTTGACGAGCATGACATGCACAGCGAATGGTGCACGGTGAGTGAAGCGGTCGTGGCGACGATCCTGGCTCGGCAAGCGGCCGGCGGACGCACCGTGGCCGTGGGAACGACATCGGTTCGGGTCCTGGAATCCGCCTCGGACGCCGAAGGAATGCTGCATCCGTTCGAAGGAGAAACCTCGCTGTTCATCCGGCCGCCCTATCGGTTCAAAAATGTGGACGTGCTACTGACCAACTTCCATTTCCCGAAGTCGACGTTGCTCATCCTGGTGCGAACCTTCGGCGGCGACGAACTGATCCGGGAAGCCTATGCCGAAGCGATCCGGGAGAAGTACCGCTTCTTCAGCTACGGGGACGCGATGCTCATTTTGTAATCCGTCGCATGACACTTGAATCGACCCGATTTCCCGATCTGCTGCTTAAAAACGCGGCGTTCTCAGAAGCGACGGCTAGGCTCTGGACCGGCTCGTCCATTTCCGTCGACGGCGCGGTCGGGGGCGCTTGCGCCTTGGCGGTCGCGGGGATCAAGTCCCGCGGCAGCGAGCCCCTGCTGGTCATGGTGCCGCGGATTGATCAGGTCGACCGCTTGGCCGACGATATCGAACTGTTTTCAAAATCCGAGGTGATCGTGTTTCCGGCGATGGACGATTGGCCCGGAATCAATATCGACGACGGAGAGGTTGCGGAAGCACCCAAATTTTGGGTGGACGACCTGTTCGGACAGCGACTAAGAGCTCTGAAGGCTCTTGCCGAGAAAGGTTCGCGGCCGATGATCGTCGCTCCACTGGCGGCGCTGTTCCAGCCGGTTCCGACGCCGAAGCTGCTCGCCACTCGCAGTCGCGTGCTCCGTGTGGGCGGCCGGGTCGAGCTCGATGAATTCCGGCTCTTCCTCACCGAAGGCGGTTATCATGCCACTCCGGCGGTCGATCTGCCCGGCGAATTCGCGGTGCGCGGTTACATCCTCGATCTTTTCGCCCCCGATTGGCAGCAGCCGGTTCGGATCGAATTCTTCGGCGACGAAATCGAGTCGATCCGCCGGTTCGACATTGCCACACAGCGTTCCCTGGAAACGCTGCCCGAAGTTCGGCTGACCCGGCTTTTGCCCACGGAATCCACGGGGGCGGCCCTTTGGGATTACCTGCCGAAAACGTCGCCCGTGATTCTGGTCGAACCCCGGGATCTGGAACCCTCGGGCCGAAGCTACCTCGAAAGTCTGGGCCACCCCGCCGGAACGCCGACGACATCCGACGTGCTCCGACAAATTCTCAAACATCCCACGGCGAGTTTTTCCGAGCTTTCCGAAGGTACCGAAGACATCCATCTCCGATTGCCCACGGCCACGGTGGAACGATTCCAAGGCACGCTGGAAACCATCTGCCGGGAAATCGACGTTTCCGATTCGGAACACATCACAATCTTTTGCCCCACACAAGCGGAAATCGATCGGCTCCGGGAATTGTTCGCCGAACTGAAACCGGTCAAGGAAGGCCGATTGGATTTCATCGAAGGCCGCCTTTCCTCCGGATTCGGACTCCGGGGCCGCCGGGGCGACGCGAAGCATTTGTTGCTTTCCGCAGGGCAGCTTTTCAACCGACACGACATTCGAAGACCCAAACGCCGACAGCTCGGGCAGGTCATCGACTCTTTTCTCGATCTCAAGCCCGGCGATTTCGTCGTCCATGTCGCCCACGGCGTCGCCCGCTACCGGGGCATTGAAACGATCACGAAAAGCCAACAGGCCGAGGAGCATCTCCGCCTCGAATTCGCCGACAACCAGGCCTTGTTCGTTCCCGTTTCAAAAATCGGACTCGTCCAGAAATATGTCGCCGGCGGTCGGGTCAAACCGAAATTGGCCAAGATCGGCGGACAGCTTTGGGCTCGGCATAAGAAGGCGGTCCAGGAAGCCGTCTTCGATTTGGCCGAGGAGATGATCGACATCCAGGCGACCCGGGAAGCCCGGCCCGGCGTGGCGTTTCCCCCGGATTCCGATTGGCAAAAGGAATTCGACGCCGCATTTCCGTTTCGGGAAACCAACGACCAGCTTCTCGCCATTGAAGCCGTGAAGCAGGACATGGAACGCCCGCGTCCGATGGATCGGCTCCTTTGCGGCGACGTCGGTTTCGGCAAAACGGAAGTCGCCGTCCGGGCCGCCTTTAAAGCCGTGGATTCCGGCTTCCAGGTTGCCGTACTCGTTCCGACGACCATCCTCGCCGAGCAACATGCCCGAACCTTCGGCGAGCGCATGAGGGAATTTCCGATCACCGTCGCCGCGCTGTCCCGGTTCCAGTCGAAAGCGGAGCAGAGCCGGATCGTCGAAGACTTGGCGATGGGGCGAATCGACATCGTCATCGGAACGCACCGTGTCGTCTCATCGGATATTTCGTTTCATAATCTCGGCCTGGTCGTCATCGACGAGGAGCAGCGTTTCGGCGTGAAGCACAAAGAGCGGCTCAAAACCTTCCGGGAATCCGTGGACGTACTCACCATGACGGCCACGCCGATTCCCCGGACGCTGCATTTTTCCCTGCTGGGTATCCGCGAGATTTCGAACCTGGAAACGCCGCCGGAAGACCGTTTGGCCGTGGAAACGAAGCTGATCCGTTTCGACGAGGACATCATCCGCCGGGCCGTGCTCAGGGAATTGAACCGGGGCGGCCAGATTTATTTCGTCCATAACCGAGTCTACGACATCGACGAATTGGCCCGGCGAATCCAGCACATCGTGCCTGAATGCCGCATCGGCGTGGGCCACGCGCAGATGTCCGACGGCGAATTGGAAAGCGTGATGAGCGCCTTCGTCCGGCACGAATTCGACATGCTCCTGAGCACGACGATCATCGAAAGTGGGCTCGATATCCCCAACGCGAACACGATGTTTATCGACGAAGCGAACCGTTACGGTTTGGCCGATTTGCACCAGCTCCGGGGCCGCGTCGGTCGGTTCAAACACCAGGCGTACTGTTACCTTCTTTTGGCGAAGAACCAGATGCTCACGTCGCAGGCGGCCAAGCGGCTCCGGGCCATCGAGGAATACGCCCACCTGGGCAGCGGGTTCCATTTGGCCATGCGGGACTTGGAAATCCGGGGGGCCGGCAACATTCTCGGCACGCAGCAGAGCGGGCACATCGCCACGGTGGGTTACGAAATGTATTGCCAGTTCCTCGAAACCGCCGTCAGGGCTCTGAAGCGTTTGCCGCCGAAAACGGTGATCGACGTTGAATTGGATTTGCCCGGCTTGGCCCAGATTCCGCTGGATTTCGTGGCGGACCATCGGGTCAAGATCGACCTGTACCGCCGGTTGACCCGGGTGGCTACGCTGGATGAGGGCAGCGACTTGACCGAGGAAATCCGGGACCGCTTCGGAAATCCGCCGCCCGAGGTCCGGCGGCTTTTGACCCACGCGAAGATTCGGGTTCTCGCCCATGGATTTCGAATCCGGTCCGTCACGCTCCAGCCGGGCATCGGCGGCGACAGCGGCTACGTTGTTTTTCGTTACGTTTCGCAGCCGCTCATGGATCGGCTCGCGGGTCGTTTGGAGAGCCGAAAGCAATCGATCCGGTTCACGGGCGACCGCCAGGCGTTCGTGCCCATGCCGGGGGATCTATCGCCCAATTCCCCTCCGGACGATGTCTTGGACTTCGTCGTTTCGGTTTTGGAATAACCCTCAATCAACGGCGATTTTGCGCCTTGAAACCGCCGACGGCAGCGGGTATAATCGGTCGCACGGCCCCAATATCCTGTCCAATGCTCCCAACCCATCGGATTTACGCCATGCCTTTCCCGCACCGCATTTCGAGTTGTTCGCTTATTCTGTGCCTGATCCTGATTTTCTCGGCTCACGTTGCTTTCGGGCAAACCAAAGCGAAAGAATCGCCCATGAAAGGCCAGACCAAGGAGCTCGAAGGCGATTGGTTCACCACGGAAATGGTCGACGAGGAAAACCCGGTCAAAATGTCCGCGACCTTTTATTACGGCAATGCGGACAAGAACACCGTGCCCGTTTTGTTGCTCCATGACATGCAGGGCAGCCGGCAGGATTTCACCCCGCTGATCGACATGCTTGTCAACAACGGTTACGCCGTTTTGGCGCCCGATCTTCGCGGGCATGGAAAGAGCAATAAACGCCTGGAACGAACCGAGGCGAAGTTCGAGAACGTGCCTCGCACGCTCACGGGAGGGCGGAACAACCGCAAGCCGCGAACCGAGATGCAAACCCGGATGGTCTCCCCGCCCACGCAAAAGCTCGTCGATTTCAAAGCCGAGGATTTCCAGTTGGACGATTATGTCGATATGTTCTATTACGATGTGGAGCTCATGCGGGAAATGCTCATCCGAGCCCACAACGAAGGCATGGTCAACATGAATCGGATGGTCGTTGTCGGCGTCGGTCGCGGGGCCACCTTGGCCGGACTGCTCACATTGGAAGACTGGCGGGACCGCAAGAGCGACCGGTTCACGAAAACACTGGTCATGATCGCGCCGACGGACATCGACCCCAGGGCCGATACGTCGAAATTGTTCGAACTCAATAAGTCGATCCGGGAGCAGGTCGCCGTATGCCTGGCCGCCCCGAAAGGCGACATGAGCAGCGAAATGACGACCAAAAAAATCTACGAAGCGATCGTCTCGAAGATCGACAAAAAGGACCAGGAAAAAGCCATGCGGCGCTACCTGATGTTTACATACGACGTCGATCCCGAAAAAACGATCAAAGAAATCTTCGCCGACAAGGAAGTTCAGCTTGCCAAAAAAATCTTCGACTTCATCGACGACCGCTGCCGGTCCATCCCGGAAAAAGAAGCACGGTGGACGAAATTGAAATAGATCGACCCAGCCCCCTTCACCCTACACCCATGCCACAGAACATTACCCGAGAGACTTTATACAAAATCGTCGCCGATCTCCAGGCGGCCGGTTCCACGGTCGGCGGGCCCGTCCAGTCGGGGAGCCGGTATTTCTTCAAGACCCTGGATAACGAGGACACGCTCGTCCTCGACGGCTCAATCATGCCGACCAATTCGGTCAAGGAGTTCTTTTTTCCCCGAAATGAAACGATCTGCACTTATCGTTACGAAGGCAAGGAACTCGTCGTGCTCGACGCGGAACCGTTCGCCGGAAAGCAGTTCGTTTTCGGCGCCCGACCCTGCGATGCGGCCAGCCTGCCGATTCTCGACAAAGTGTTCTCCTGGGATTTCCAGGACCGCTTTTACCAACAACGCCGCGACGCGACGACCGTCGTGACCATCGCCTGCAAAAAAGCGGACGAAAATTGTTTCTGCACGTCCGTCGGACTTTCACCCGCCACGAACGACGGGGCCGATGCCGAATTGCTTGAAATCGACGAGAACACCTTCGAAGTCCGTGTCTTCACCGACAAAGGCCGGGCGCTCTTCGACGGCAAAACCGTGGAAAGCGACAAGACGGGACGAACCGCCGAGCCGCCCGAGGTTCGGTTCGACGCCGGGCGAGTCGAAAAATATTTGTCCGAACATTACGACGATCCCCTGTTCGCGGAAACGAGCCTGCGCTGCGTCGGTTGCGGGGCCTGCACGTATCTTTGCCCCACGTGTCACTGTTTCGATATCGTCGACGAAGGCGGAGCGGCCAAGGGGCGGCGGGTCAAAAATTGGGATACCTGCCAGCTCACGATGTTCACGCACCATGCTTCGGGTCACAATCCTCGCGTCGACCAGGCCGCCCGGCAACGAAACCGGATCCAGCATAAATTCTGCATTTACCCCGGCAAATTCGGCATGATCCTTTGCACCGGCTGCGGTAATTGCTCCCGGGAATGCTCCGCGTCCTTGGGCGTGCGGCCCGTGCTGGAATTGTTGGACAAAAAAGCCGGCGGTTGAATTTCTTACCGCGCAAACGCCAAACACGGAGAGACCTTCCTTGGCAAACGAACTCGTTGATCCCGAACGTCGCAAAATACTGGGCAAAATCCTCGCCGGCGGAGTCGCCTTGACCGCCGGAGCCGCGGTCCTGAGCGGCGAAGAACAAATCCTCGCGGCCCGGCTGGCCGAAGATTCCGAAACGAAAACGCTGCCGAAAGACGTTGAAATCGACGCCTTGTCCGGCGCTTCACGCAAGCACACCGATTGGGCCAAATTCTCGGACCTGAAAAAGCCCTTGGGAACGGGCACGATCAAGGGCATCGAACTGGGCCGGATCATCATGGGCGGCAACCTCATCGGCGGCTGGGCCCACGCGAGGGATTTAATGTACGTTTCCGATCTCGTCAAGGCGTACCATACCCGTGACAAGATCATCGCCACGTTCAAAATGGGCGAAGCCTGCGGCGTGAACTGTTATCTCGGGCATCATTCCCACATCGGCATCATGACCGACTACTGGGAAAAAGCCGACGGTTCCATGCACTACATCGCCGACTGCTCGTCCCTGGACGGGGCGCTCGAGTGCGTCGAAAAGGGCGCCTCGGCCGTTTATATCCAGGGCGAAACGAACGACCGCCTGGTCCGGGAAGGAAAGTTCGACGAAATCGAAACCTTCCTGGAACGTTGTCGGAAAGAAGACGTTCCCGTGGGACTCGGCGGGCACCGACTTGAAACGATCCAGGGTTGTGTGGAAAAGGAATTGCTGCCCGACTTCTGGATGAAAACGATCCACCATGGCAATTACTGGTCCCGGCACGCGGACAAAGCGGAACATGACAACGTGTATTGCCGGAAACCCGAGGAAACGATTGCGTACATGAATTCGCTCCCGCAGCCCTGGATCGGATTCAAAGTGCTCGCCGCGGGGGCGATCCATCCCCGGGACGGTTTTCGTTACGCTCTCCAGGCCGGGGCCGATTTTCTTTGCGTGGGCATGTACGATTTCCAAGTGGTCGACGACGTCAATATCGTCATGGAAATTCTCGACGCCGGAGTCCATCGCGACCGCCCGTGGTGTTTCACATAGAGGTCGCCCTTCTCTCGTGAATTTGATGCCTGCCGTTCGAGCCGTTTTCCGTTAGTGGTATTTTTTACGAATTTTGTTTCACGGCAGTTTCTTAATGTCGCGGGACGGCTTATAATGTTGAGGCAAACCGAAAGAGAGGACGGTGCGGTCCGTGTTCTTTTGGTTTTTGTGCCGTTTCAATTTTCGATAGTTTTGTGTTCTTCAAAGAGAGGGGTTCTTATGGAAATCACGAACGTTTTTGCTCAAATGGCTCCCGAAGCGTTAGGGCCCACAATCGTCGGTACGCTTATCGGCCTGTTGATCGGTTCGCTTATCGGAGCTGTTTTTCTCCGGATGGCGACCGACTGGGTCTGTAACATCAACCTTCCTTACGGCCAGGCCGTTACCTACGTTTTTGCGGTCGGTCTTCTTTCCAACATCGTCCAGTTCATTTTAGGGATGTTCATGCCGCCCGGAGTACTTACGGGGATTCTTGGTGCCCTCGTCGGACTCGGCATCGCCGGTTTCGGTTACGGGGCCATGATCAAGGACAACCGGGGCGAGCCGATCGGACCCGGCAAGGGATTCCTGATTGTTCTTATGTTGTTCCTGATCGGCATTGGGATCGCCGTTGCGATTTTCGTCATTTTCTTTGCCATAACCATGTTTACCGGAGTCGGAAGATAAACCGGTACGGAATAGAGAACGGCGAATTACGCCGCCGGACCACGTCTTTCACTCGCCCGCTTCCGGTTCGGTCGTGAGTTCGGCGAGTTCTTCTTCGATGAGCAGCCGTTCGGCTTCGATTTCCAGGAGCCAGCGGTTGCTCTTTTCGTACAATGAGAGCCGGTCCAATACGGCCGTGGCTTCGGCGAAGCGGCGGGTATGGCGGTACAAGGTCGCTTGCAGCAGAAGAATTTCGATGTCCCGGGGATTCTGTTTCAAAATCGAAAGGAGCAGCGACTCCGTTTCAAACCATTCGCCTCGCAGGTACAACGTGACGAGTCGGCGATAGGTTTCGTCCGTGGCGTCGGTTTGCAGCGTCGCTTCAACGAGCCGGGCCCGCAGCGACGCACCGACGTACAGAATCAGCCAGGCCGCGAAGAGGCCGAGTAGCAGGAAATTCCGCTGCATGGGCGTGATCAGGGCCGACCAATAAAAATTGATCAGCAGGAACGTATTGAGCAAAACGGCGAACAGGACCGCGATCCCCAAAAAGGACCACCGTCCATAGCGAGCCATTCCTTGATAACCGGGCCAGAGAGAAAACATGGAAAGATGGGCAAGTCAAAAGAAATCATTTGCGTCATCCCACGCAGGTGGAAATGACGCAAATGATCCGTTTTCGCGAAGCTGCAATTCCGCGACTTTGTATTATTGAAACACGCGGGTGCTTTCTTCTTTTGTAATCGGCGTTTGCAGGTCGTCGGAAATCACCTGGACGCTGATCCGGTGGTCGCCGTCGGCCAGGCATCGGGCCTTGATTCGGTAAACTTTTTCACCTTTCGCTTCCAGTTGCAGGAGCGGTTCGAACTGGACGATCCCTTCCCGTTCCTGGTAGCGCGGGCCTTCGGCTTTGACGAAGGACATGCCGCTCGACAAATTGGCCCGGACCCGGACGTTGTCCGCCGGTTTCGTGCCCTTGTTGGCCACCCGGACTTCGTAGGTGATTTCCTTACCCACCTCGACCAAGTTCGAATCACCGACGACTTCGAACGAAATCGCGGGCAAACCGTCGATGGTGATCGTCTTGACATCCTCGGCCTTGAGATTGTTCTGGCCGGTGCCCGTGAAGGAAATCGTGTGGTCGCCGATCTGGCTCGGTTGCACAATCAATTCGATTTCACCGGATTCCTGAGC
Organism: Thermogutta terrifontis; assembly: GCA_040393745.1. GTDB lineage: Bacteria > Planctomycetota > Planctomycetia > Pirellulales > Thermoguttaceae > WRKP01. The sequence goes on from JBEBTM010000016.1 coordinate 11,496, forward strand.
CGGCAATTCCTCCAGGGCCCAATGGACCGTGTGCGTTTTCGGTTCGTAAACGCCGCTTTGGTTCGTCTTGACAAACGTCATCGCGGTCGGCAGTTTGGCGACCAGGTCGACGTTCTGGGCCGACGCGGTTCCCGAGTTCGAAACGAGCAGTTGGAACGACGACGGCCGTTCCAGGAAACGTTGCTTCGCACCCTTGATTTCCAGTTTCAGTACCGGCGACAACGCGCGGATGATCGTTTTTTCTTCGACTTCCAAACCGCCGTTCGCTTTCACGACGAGCCGGTTGACGAGGTTACCCGATCCCGTACAGGTCAGCGGGAGGACCAGTTTCTTCGCCTCACGCGGCTTGAGCGTATCGACGTTGTTATTGATCAAAACCTTGCCGTCTTTGTGGTACAAACCGTCGGGAACATATTCTTCGAGGACAATGCCTGTCGCCGTGGCCGTGCCGGGATTGGAGATCGTGATTTCGAGGTTGGCAATCTGGCCCCGATGGATTTCCTGCGGAATTTTTACGTCGACCTTGAGCATGGGCCGGGTCACCGCGAATCGGGACGACGCCTCGGCGGAATAGTTGACCGTGGCCACGCTACCGATTTCGCCCTCCCGGTAAGGCAGGATGCGCATTTCGACGACGAGCTGTTCGTTCATATCGAGATTGCCGAGCGACCAGGTCAGTTCGCCGTGTTCGTTCGGCAGTGCTTCCGGCGAAGTCGAGATCAATCGGGAACCCTGCGGAATGCGGTCGGCAACGACAATGTTCCGGGCCGTGGAGCGGCCGACGTTTTTAATCACGGTTTTCACGATCGTGGGTTGGTCGACGATGACTTCCGGCGGCAGGACTTTTTCAATGGTTAAATGCGGCGTCTGGGCTCCTTCGAGCATGCTCGCACCAGGTGTTCCAGTGCCTTCGTTCGTCGACCGGGCACTACGAACCGGCGCGGCGGGAGTCATTTCGGCCAAAGCCGGTTGAGTCGGGGCCATGGGCATATCGAAGCTACGGTCGTCGGCCATGTTGCGACGTGACGCCACGGGCGGGTTCGGATCCCGGGGAGCCGGTCTCGGCGCAGCGGCCACGGGGGCGGGGCCGTCGAACGGATCGGCGTGGCTTAGCGTTCCCGGTGATTCCACGGGTGTTCCGAGCGGAGCCGGTTCAATCGGGGCAAACGGGGACGCCGCCGGCGGGAGGGGATCGGGTTGCGTGGGTACGTCCGAGGCAACGGGGAACGGCGATGCGGCCGGTTCGGGCTCGAAGCCGGGTGCGTCGAACAAGCTACCGCCGGATGCGGGCGGTGTCGGAAAAGAATCGAAGGGTGATGCGCCACTGACCGGAAAATCGGCTTCCGCTTGCGCTCCGGCCTGGGTGATCGGATTGCTCCTGGCCGGACTGTTGATCGATTGGGGTTCCGTTACCGCAACGCCTTCATCTCGCAAGGGATTGCCTTTGGGAAGTCGTCTGACGACCGGTGCGGGCGTTTGGCCTCGAATGGTATCGCCTTCGCCGATTGCATCCTCGGGCCGGGAAGCCTCGGTTCGGTAGGAGACTTGGGCGTAATACGGCGATTGAACCGATGTTCCCTCATAACCGGCCAACGAAAGTGGTTCCGGAAGCGGGTCTTCGGTTTCGTCGGTCGGCGAGGTCGATACGACCGTCTCCGATTTTTCCGGAAGATAGTGATCCAAATAACCCTGGGAGTATCCCCAGGCACCTCCGCCGATAGCCGCACAAACAAGGGCGATTCCGATTCCGAATGTCAATGATTTCATGGTCTTTGAGGAGCTTGATCGTCATGATGAAGAACCCCGGAAAACCGTGAAAAGGCCCCGATTCCCTGGGTTCGATGCTGTCGTCCTGACACGTTTTTTTCGGACAAAGACCTTTGCCTGAAAACGAACGTGGGGCAGTGTAGCATATTTCCCGGGAGCGGGGAAGAGCAATTTTTACGAAGAGTCGACGAGGATGCCTATAAAATTTGCGAGCTCCCATCCGCCTACCCTTCGCTGTCATGCCATTGCAGGGCTTTGGCAATGGGGTATACTCTTTGAGTACGTCCGTCGGTGACAATGAGGCGGGCATTCCGTCCGTATTCCCCGTATTCCTACCCCAAAGGGCCGCGAGACCCGATATCCGCACGATATGACAACATTTTCTACGATCGAATCCGCCGTGGAAGCCCTGAAAAACGGGAAAATCGTGATCGTCATGGACGACGAGGACCGAGAAAACGAGGGCGATTTCGTTTGTGCCGCTGAAAAAGTCACCGACGAAATGGTCAATTTCATGCTCCTTCACGGTCGAGGCCAGGTCTGCATGCCGATTTTGCCGGAAACCTGCCAGCGGCTGGAACTGGCGCCGATGGTGTCACATAATACGGCCCCTCTGCAAACGGCGTTTACGGTGCCCGTGGACCATATTACGAACAAGACGGGCATCACAGCCCAGGAAAAGGCGGCGACGATTCGGGCGATCATCGATCCGAAAAGCAAGCCGTCCGATTTCGTCCGGCCGGGCCATCTTTTTCCGCTCGAAGCCAAAGAGGGCGGCGTGCTGCGACGGGCGGGTCATACCGAGGCCGTGGTCGACTTGGCACGACTCGCGGGGCTTCAGGCCGGCGGCGTACTCTGTGAAATCCTGGACGAAACGGGCAATCGGGCGAATCGAGAAAAACTTTTTGCGTTAGCCAAGCAGTTCGGACTGGAAATCATCACTATTGAAGATCTCATCAAATACCGCCGGACTCGGGAAAAAATCGTAACCCGGCTCGCCGAAGCCGATTTACCGACGAAATACGGCCCTGCAAGGATCTATGCTTACAGCGTGAAATACGAAATGCAGGAGCCGGTTGCCATCGTTTTTGGCAATCTTGATGAAATGAAGGAGCCGCCGCTGGTTCGGTTGCATTCGTCCTGCTTCACGGGCGATTTGGTCGGTTCACTTCGCTGCGACTGTGGCGATCAGCTCCATTATGCCCTGCAAACGGTCAGCGAAGCGGGCGTGGGAGCCATCGTTTACCTGCCGCAGGAAGGCCGGGGTATCGGGCTCACGGAAAAAATCAAAGCATACCATCTCCAGGACGAGGGTATGGACACGGTCGATGCCAATCTGGCCCTGGGTCACAAAGCGGACCTACGCGATTACGGGATCGGCATCCAGATTCTCAAGGATCTGGGGTTGAAAAAGATTCGGCTTTTGACGAACAATCCGAAAAAAACCGACGCCTTCATTTACGGCGGCTTCGATCTGGAAGTTATCGATCAGGTTCCGATCCTGACGCCCACAAACGAGTTCAATGAGCATTATATGACGACCAAACGCGACCGCATGGGACATCGACTGCCGTGAAGAGCGAATCGGGGGTGAATGTCGTCGCTTCTTTTGGCAAACGTCCCCAGGCGAGGCGAGGTACCGTCTTCCCTATTGAGAGACTGTTGCGTTTTGCGGCGTAATTTGTCAAAACGGCAGCATAATGCAACAGTCACCGCATCATTTCAAACAACCGTCTTCGGTGTTTTCGCCAAAAACCGTCCGTCCTAATCCGTGAAAATACCACAAATTAGGGTAAAAGACGAAACGTGCAGAAAAAAACGCATGTTTCGGCACGGTTGTTGCAACGTCAACCATCGACCTTTTCGAATGTAGCCTGTGCTTCTTCCTAAGAACGAGAAGTTCGACCCCTGCGATGGAAAGCGTTTTGAATCGGAGAATCTTGTAAACCGGAATATTTTTCGGTTTACAAATCGCGGAGAGTGAACTATAATCGTACCGGAGGGAGTATGACGGATTTTGGAGATGCGGTCGGGTAAAAGTATCCACTCCAACTTCGTGGCGGTTGTACCGAATGTCGATGTTCATCTTGTCTCGTCCCACCTAATTGCAGTCCTCGTTTCGCCACCCTGCACGGCAGGAGGAAAAAACATGAAAAAAATAGTCGTCCTTTTGTGTTCCATTGCGATTTTCGTCGCCGGAACCGCTTGCTTGCATGCGGACTTCAATACGATCGGAAATGGTTTGACGGGAATTGCCGACTTACAGTATGGACTGAACCGGTCAGGCAACGAAGCGTCGAATGATACGGTTTCCTTCCCTGTTTCCGCTGACGACCAGGCGTCCCTCCAGACCTGTGCGATGAACCCCATATCACCCGATTCCGTGGTCATGGACATTCCTCCGTTGCCGGAGTTCCCGGATGACTACCCGATCGTGACAACATCGTTTACTTCCAGTAGCTCGCCAACGCCGGAACGCCGGGAATATACGCCCCCACGATACGACGATGACGATCCCCCGCCGCCGAATGTTGTTCCCGAACCCGCCACTATGCTGGTCATCGGCCTTGGCCTGTGTGGTCTTGTGCCGCTCACTCGTCGCAATCGGAAATCAGACAAAAGCTAATCCTTGTCCGTTGGCAAAGAGATTCCCTCCTTGATTCATCCGTCCTCCAGCGAAAAGCAACTTCTTCGGAAGTTGCTTTTTTTGCGCGCCGTGCGAGAGGTCGGAAACGCAGCAAAACGAGCTTCGGTGCCCCCTCACAATCCCGATGGTTTCAGGTTATAATCGCGTTGCCGAGTTGTTGCCTTGTCTCATCCACCCTCGACCCGCGATTCACCATGCTTCCATTTGTTCTAACCGCCCTGTTTTTCCTCGTAATTCTCGGTGTTGCCTTCTGGGGAATGCGTCAGACGTCGGATGTTCAGGACTTTTTCCTCGGTGGTAAGACGCTGGGCCCTTGGATTCTCGCCTTTTCTTATGGCACGGCTTATTTCAGCGCGGTCATCTTTGTTGGATTCGCAGGCAAGTTCGGCTGGACATTCGGACTCCATGCCCTCTGGGTCGGCATTGCCAACGCCCTGATCGGGGCCGGACTCGCCTGGGTGGTCCTTGGACGCCGCACCCGGACCATGACACACAATCTCAAAGCCCGGACGATGCCGGAATTCTTCTCCGCACGGTTTGAGACGAACGGCATGAAGATCATTACGGCACTGATCATTTTTGTCTTCCTGGTTCCTTACTCCGCATCAGTCTTCACCGGCCTAAGCTATCTCATCGAAATTGTTTTCGAACGTCGAGTCTCGTTTCCCACGGTCCTGACCGTGATTTCGTTGCTCTCGTTTATCTACGTCGCCGGTGGCGGATACAAAGCCGTGGCCCGAATCGATTTCATTCTCGGCATCATTATGTTCGGCGGTTCGTTGCTCATGGTCTACACACTTGCCTCTCAGTTCGGCGGCTTTTCAGACGCGGCAAACGACCTGACAAAAAATCTCGGTGAGCGGATGGCCGCCGGCGAAATCAAATCACCGCCGTGGTACATTTTGCCCTCGGTCGTGTTCATGACCTCGTTCGGCGTCTGGGGCTTGCCCCAGATGGTTCACAAGTATTATGCCATTCGTAACGAAAAGGAAATCTGGCGTGGGGCGATCATTTCCACGGTTTTCGCGCTGGTCATCGGCTGTGCGGCCTATTTCACGGGAGCCATGACGCATCTGATGGACGCCGCCCAAATACCGCTGAAAAATGGCGGTGTGAATTTCGATCAGCTTGTTCCCGATTTGCTTCAGCCTCGATTGCATCCGGCGCTCATGGCCGTGATCCTGCTGCTCGTGCTTTCGGCTTCACTTTCCACGCTCAGTTCGCTGGTCCTGGTGTCCTCGTCGGCTGTGACCATTGACCTTTATAAGGGCTACATGAATCCCAAGGCGACGCCCCGTAGCGAACTACTCCTGATGCGGGTACTTTGCGGCGTATTTATTGCGGCATCCTACGTGATTGCCTTGCGCCAGACGGCTTGGATTTTTTCACTCATGTCGATATCCTGGGGCGCCGTGGCCGGTTCGTTTTTGGCCCCGTATCTTTACGGTCTTTTTTGGAAGCGAACCACGAAACTCGGAGCCTACGCCGGAATGTGGACCGGACTGTTCGTCTCCAACGGCTTGTACTGGTACTGGTTCTTCGTGGAAGGCTCCAAGGCGGCCAGCGACAAAGCACCCCTCGCGGCAAGTTTGGCCATGATACTCCCGATGATGATCGTACCTGTCGTGAGCCTGGTGACACGACCGCCGAAGCCGGAAACCATCGAAAAAGCCTTTGCTCCAACGGCGGAACACGAAGCGTAAAAGCTCCGGGGCAGCCTTCCGTCGGCATCCACGCCGCTCGACAAAGCCCATCTAGCAGAGGCCGAGGTTCGTGGTATACTGGTTTCCTCTAAAATTTTGCCCGCTTTGCCATCCCCTTCTCCCTACAGAGACACTATGGGTTTGAACCTCGCTTCCGGCTTGATTGATTCGGCGCACCATTACCCAAAACATCCGGCCGTGGTTTGCGACGACAGGGTTTTCAGTTACACTGAAATGGATCGCTGGTCGGCAAAAATCGCGGAAGTCCTTCTCTCACAAGGATTTCGAAAGGGAGACAATGTCCTGCTCGTGGCCCCGAACGTACCCGAGTTCACTGCCGCTTATTACGGCATCCTACGTGTCGGCGGCGTGGTTGTGCCCGTCAATACGCTCCTGCTGCAAAATGAAATCGCGGATTTGCTGGAACACTCCGATTCGAAGTTCATGATCGTCTGGCACACCTTGGCCGAGAAGTGTGTGCGGGCATTTGAATCGGTCGATTCCTGTCAGCGGCTTTTCGTCATGGGAGCCCGACGAGAAGAATTACCGGAATCGATCATGGCCCATTATTCCCAGGGGCCGTTGCATCAGCCGAAAAAATTCATCCTGGATGAAATGATCGATTACGTCCCCGGCAAGATCGATTGCGTGCAGACCCGGTCGGACGACACGGCCGTGATCCTCTACACGTCGGGCACCACGGGCCGACCCAAAGGCGTGGAGCTGAGCCATTTCAACATTTTTTCCAACGCCCTGTACTCCAAGGAAAAATCGTTGTTCATCGAACACTCTTCGGTGACCATTGCCGTCCTGCCGCTTTTTCACACTTTCGGCCAGACGGCGATCCAGAATGCCTCGATGATGGCCGGTGCCACGATGGTCATGGTGCCCCAGTTCGAACCGAAGAAGATGCTCGGCGAAATTGAAAAGCATGGCGTGACCTGCATGGCCGCCGTGCCGACGATGTATAACCTGATGATTCAAACACAGCGGCGCCGCCCGTTTGACACAGCTTCGCTCAGCGTGGCGATTTCAGGCGGGGCGTCATTGCCGATCGCGATTTATCGGGAATTCGAAGAAGTTTTCGGCTTCAAAATCATCGAAGGCTACGGTCTGTCCGAAACGAGCCCGATCGTCTGTGTAACCCCGGCGAATTCGCCGATGAACAAGGCGGGATCGATCGGGCCGGAATTGTTCGGCACCCAGGCCCGGATCATGCGCAACGACGGAACCTTTGCCGAAGCGAACGAAGTGGGCGAATTAGTCGTGCGCGGACACAATGTCATGAAAGGCTATTATAAAGATCCATCGGCGACCGATGCGGCGTTTTTCAACGGCTGGCTCAAGACGGGTGATGTGGCCCGAGTGGACGAAGACGGATATTTCTCCATCGTGGACCGGACCAAGGACGTGATTATTCGGGCCGGCATGAACATTTACCCGCGTGAAGTCGAGGAAATTCTACACCATCATCCGGCGGTGCGCGAGGTTTCGGTCGTCGGCGTTTCCGACGAAACACTTAGTGAAAGCGTGGTCGCCTGTGTGGTCTTGGCCGACGGCGCCGAAGTCACGGCCCGGGAACTCCAAAAATACTGCCGGGACCATCTCGCCGTGTACAAATGCCCCAAAGTGATCGAATTCATGGAGCAGCTTCCGAAGAATTCGACGGGGAAGATTCTCAAACGGGAATTGAAGGCGATATTGCAGCGAAATTTCCTCCAAGAGCCGGAAGTGCAGCGATAGCGGAACTTCCGGATGCTTCGCGCATGATTCCTGTAGCTCACCCCGGAGGCCAGAGCATGGGACGGCCTCCCAAAAGATGGAAGTGAAGGTGATCAACCGTCTGCCCTCCGTTGGGACCGCAGTTCGTGATGATGCGGTAGCCGTTTTCGAGCCCCTGCTCTTTCGCGATTCGACGTAAAACGTCGTAAAGATGTCCCAGGAGCGGGCCGTCTTCCTCGGTCAGATGGTCCGTCGAAGGAATTTCCTTCTTCGGAATCACCAGAATATGCACCGGCGCCTGCGGATTCACGTCCCAAAACGCCAGGCAAAGTTCATCCTCGTACACAATCCTGGCCGGGATTTCTTTGTCGATGATTTTTTTGAAAATCGTTTTTCCTGTCATGATCTTCTGGTCCTTCCTTTTCGGCTCTGGAAAAAAAACGGGAAGTGGATAAAATAACGGACAACCTGTCTTGCTGTTTTCAACGGATTCCTTCAACCGTTCAGTTTATCATGAAAACCTCCCTCCCTCAACTTCTTGTCACGGCGACCCTGCTCATTGGATCTTTCTTCAATACAACGGCCACCGCCACGGAAGCGTCCGGCGTCGAAAACAAGCCGCTCACGGAAACTGAAATTTCCCAACTCTACGAAGTCGTCAAGGCCAATACCCGCTACACCGCGGCCCTGCCGCCTAATCGGGGCCTGGAACGTCTTTCCGAAGAGGATGTCGAGGCCGCGCTGAAAGTTTACGAAGCCTCGGAAAAAATCCTGAAGCAGGATATCACCGACGAATTCCGGACCTGGACGCTCAAACGGAAAGCGATTGCCCTGATCTTGCTCGCTTACGAAAAAACGCCGGAATTTTTTCCCCGCTTGGACGCCGTGATCGACGATTTGGACGGCCGCGAAAGCTGCGAAAACCTGGCCAGGGTCGCCGAAGAAGAGGCCTTGAAAGTGGCCTCGCAAATTCTGATCGCCCCCCTGCCGAACGAGGCGTCCAAGGGAATTCGAATTGATTCCGGAGCCATGGCCGAGCGGCTCGTCGATTTCGCCACACGGTATTCCGATCCGACGCTGGTCAATC
>JBEBTM010000017.1:0-19967 GCA_040393745.1 Thermogutta terrifontis
TTTCGTCGGATCGCCGCCCAACTGACGGACAATATTATTGACAAATTCACGGCGATATTCAGGAATCTCATTGGCGTCAAGGCGTCCGTTCCTGTTCGAATCCATTGAACGAAGCATGCCGAGCATCCGTTCATTCCGATCTCCACCGCCCATCATCCCACCGGGGCCGCCCATCATTCCACCAGGACCGCCGCCCATGCCGCCGGGGCCACCACGCATCCCACCGCCGGGGCCGCCCATCATTCCACCAGGACCGCCGCCCATGCCGCCGGGACCACCACGCATCCCACCGCCGGACGATTCACGCCTGTCCGAACCACGACCCTGCCCGAGCAATATATCCAGATTCGAAAGGGCCAGCAACACAAACAACGAGGCCGCTAGGAGTCGGTAAAAATTCATCTTCATCGGACCAAAGAAGTTAAGAAGGCGTCATTTTTAATGGATACTGGCACAGAATTCGTTCGTTCGACAGCGGAATTCCATCACCCCGCCGATTATAATTTCAAACCCCGAAAACCGCTAGAAGGATTGTATTTTTTCCTGCTTTTCCGTTTGGGAAGGTGGTATCGCAGAATCCTTATCGCCAAAAGATATCGAATCCATACAATCGACACGAAACCTTTCCGGTTATTCTGCTTTTCCGGATCTTTTTCATCGATCTTCGCACTCTTCGAAACTTCGTGGTATAAATCACCGTCCCGTTGTGATAATCGGTTGGGCGAACTCGCAGGCAGCATCTTCGTCGGGTGTGGCCAAGGCTTTGAAAAGATGCCAGATCGGTTTTTTACCGTGAGGATCATCTGGATCGTCGCCGTATTTCCGCAGACCCAGCTTCAGTCCGCCTTCCTCTCGGGCATCGGCCCAGAGATGATACTGGAACGCCGTGACTGCGGAGAGTCCTTGGAGTTTTTTCCATGCGTATGCCATTCCGGCGGCCTGATCAAGAAGCGACTTTTCCGAATAATCCGGCGAATTCAGGCCTTGTTCGGTCAACTGGATTTCTCGGGGTCGACCTTGAAACGTTACCTCGGGGCGATGGACCCATGCGTCCAGTACTTCGAGATTCCGGTACGTCAGTAGCGGTGTGTCGGCATCGGGCAGCGCCTGTGAATCCTCCCAGGTCCGCGGGTTGGCGATATCCTGCGGGTAAGGATGAAAAGCGATGCCCCATTCGAAATCGCCTTCCCGTCGACTGAATCGGACCAAAAGCTCTAAAAGCCCCTTGGCCGGATAGGCACGCGGATCGGATACGGCCGTCCAGCAGTGTTCCAGGGAAATCAGCGCCTTCGCATGGGGATCGTAACATCTCGCCAGCGACTGGGCCGTTCTCAGGGATTTTTGATACAAATTCAAATACGTAGCAATATCCTTCCCGCCTGCCGAGGTCCAGTAAAAGCCGCTGTTGATTTCGTTGTGCATGATCCAATGATGTACCCGGCCCGGGGCCCCGTCTTCCCGTGAATATCGTTCGGTCAGAAAAAACATCCCGGCCGCAAAGGCTTCCGCGCCTTCCCGCGTCGTGAAGTTCGGCATCGCAAAGGCTGCGCCGGGATCCGCTTCGGGATGGGAAACCCGGCGATGCCAGGAACCTTCCGGCGCGTACCGGCCCGGTGGAATCAGGATGATCGCCGAGACCATCCAACCGTTTTCCGCGGCGAGCCTCATCTGGCGGTCGTACTCGGCCAATCGGATTTTATTAACGTGCCAAATCCTGCCGGCGTACTCGAACGGCTCAAGCTCCGGGCCGGGTTCCATAAAGAACAGGTCGCTTAAAATGATGTTCAACGTGACCGATGCGATGCCGAGTTCCTGCATGTCGGGATGTTCGAAGGGGCAGCCGCCGATGCCTTTGAGCGAACGCGGTCGGGCCGGGGGCAGCTTGCTTCGAGCTTCGATGACGTCCGCGTAACGCAGCGGCGAAAGCAACACCGGGGGTTGATTTTTCGAACCGACAATCGCCCAGCCGACAAGCAGCCGGTCGACGTTGTCCTCGGAAAACCGGGGGCATTCAAATCGAAACCGCCCTTCGGCGTCCGGAGCAACGGCGTGTCGGACTTCGTCTCCGGCAAGGCTCGTGACGTCTTTCCACATCGGCACTTCGATCAGATCGGCCGGGGTGTTCCTCTCCATCGGAACTTTTCCCGAAACGATAATGTTGTCGTCCCCGGTCCGAACGACGGAAATGATTTCGGTGTCAAATTTCCGCTCCAGATATTTTTCGATGCGGATTGCATGCTCGGTGTCTTCCCGAAGGCGATGCTGCCGGGTCATCTTTTCTTCGTTTTCGTGCGGCAATGGGGTCCGGAGACGGAGATTTCGAATTCGCACGGAGTTGCCGGGATGCTGTCCCATCGTAATGCGAAGCTGTTTGACCGGTAACGGCGGTGGTTCCCGGGTCGCGGAAAGATCGATGGCATGGCCGACCCAGCCTTCGGTGCGGGAAACGGCGTGATATTCGATCAATCGAGGAATGTCGAGGATCTGGCCGACAAAGACGAGCAGCCGTCCCACGCCCGTGGTGCTGAATGTCTCAAAGGCAAGCATGGGCGTCGCCTGCAAGTCGGGTTCGCCTTCAAGATCGACGTAAAAATACGGGTCCGTACCCGTGGTCCGAACTTCCCACTCGCCGGCGCCCAGATCGCGCAGCTCCAAATCGTGGATGTCTCGCTGTGTGGGAACAAGCCGAACGTCTTCCGCTGAAAGAGTCACGGAAAGGGCAAAAAACACGACAACGACAGGCAGGATACGATATGCCATAATTTCCTTATTAAAGCTTCTTTGACAACAGGTTTCTGATGGAAGATCAAATGTCCGTATAAGAAAAAATTGTAGCACGGGCGACAAATCAAGTCAAATTCATGGCTTTCGCGATTTTCATGGTCGAGATTTAAGCGAATTCCTTTTAATTTCGCTTGAAATGACTGTCGAAAAGAACTAGAATGCAGGTAATGGAGTGAGGGGAAAAGCCCCGTCGCGGAGAGATCGCAGCGTGCCTTGGTGGTGTGCCTTGGATACACGACTACAGTCCCTTTTCGGGGAGGCAAAGCCATGAATGACGATGCACTTTGGTATTACATCGACGAAAATGAGGAACAAGCCGGGCCGGTTCCGGAAGAGACCATTCTAGCTTTGGTCGAACGGGGTGTTTTGGCACCGGATGCCGTTATTCAAAGCGTGGACGGTGGAACGCTCAGCTCGCCGGAGAAACTGAAAAGCGACACGACCGCGGCAGCCGTAGGTTGCGTTTCCATGGTCGTGCTCCTCATTGTCGCTTTCTCCGTCTTCTGCTATTTCTCGCATGTCGGCGACCGTTCACCGACGGTGGCGACGTCGAATCCGTCGCCGGAGCGAACGGCAGAGCCCGTCTCAACGCCGCAGTCCGTGCCTGATGTCACCTTGGCGAAGGTTTCGCAGGAACCTCGGCTTTCCGAAGGGGAAATCGCTAAGCAACGCCGTCGCCAACAGGAGCTCGTCGAAGCGAATTTTCGTCCTGAAAAAGCGGAGAAAATCGTTTCCGAATGTGAAAAACTGGTCCTGGAACTACGTGCGTTCAAGGACAATCCGGGGTTCCAGACCTATGGATACAGCAAGGACGGGCCCTATCGGGATTGGTACGTCAGACTGCAAGAGATAAGGGCCGGTAGACCGCCGATGGAGGAAGTCGGTTTCCAAATCACGTCATTGCCGGGATTGGTCATGGAACTGAGTCGGGAATACCGTGCCTCCAAAGGGAAAGAAACCGATTTTACCCGCCGTTTCGACGAATACTACATGAAGGCGGCCAAGGAATCCCTGGAAGATCCGACCAAGGTGATTATGACAATGGGCGAATAGCCGATGCCGACCGGGAATCAAGATCGCCCGTGTCGTTCACCAAAAGACGGGCACGTGGAAGTTTTCGTGCAAAAAAACACGCCGAGATCAAGCCATTGACAGTTTTTCCAATAAACGACTTCATCCGGTCACTCGGCGACGTTGCGAAATATCGATAGGACGAAACGTCGTGATCGATAAAGTTGGGGAATGATACAAGAAGGGGGTGTTACTTGTTGTCTTGCCGATAGATTGCATCGATTTCCTCCATGGAAAGAGCGCGACCCCAAACCCGGAATTCGTCGAAATCGGCATTGAGTTTCGCCTTATAGTTTCCGGTGCCGTCTTGTCCGATATTCCATGGCAAGGAGGAATTGAGGCTCATAGGCATTTTTTCCTGGACGCCGAGCGCTTCGCCGACCAGGCTCATGCTTCCGAAAAAGAGCTTGCCCTCAGGGCTCCCCACATAAATCGTCGCGTTTTCCTTGCGATCGACCGTTGCGGCACAGAACCACCACTGCCCCGGTGTCATGTTGAGTTGTTTCACATCAATGCGACGTTTCCAAGCGTCGGCCAAATTCAACGACAAATTGTTGCCCCCGCCGTTGGATTCTCCCGTTACGTAAAGGCAGACACCCGGATTCTTACCGTCTTCCCAATCTTTATTACCGATCAGGACGGGGTCCGAATCACTTTTTTCCGGCATCCGCAGCCAAAACGCGACGGAAAAATCGCCATCGGTCCCCCAGTCCATCGCCATCGGTTTGTCCAACGAAAGAAACGGTTTTTTTTCACCGGCGCGAATTTCAAGATAACCGCCTTTCTTGCCTCCGGAGGTTTTTATCGATGCTCCGACGTTCCGAGGTTTGATCGTTTCAGGAATTTTTCCCTTCGCCTCGTTTTCCAGTTTTCCGTTAAAGGAAAGGGCAAGAAGCAAATCGGTTTCCGGTGTTGATCGGGAAGCGGAAACCGGTTTTGATTTTCCCCGCACCGAGCCGTCGAGCAGGGAACGGCGTTTCAGATCGTCGACATCGAGACCGAAATGATCCAAAACCGTTACGGCGACATCCGTCGTACAAGGCAGACCTGGCATTTTTCCGTTTTGGACGTCTTTACTTGAAACGACAAGGGGAACAGTATAATTGTCCTCACGTGCGATTCCGTGGCTACTCACCCAGCCGCCGTGATCGGAGCAGATGATGATTTGCCAGTTTTCCTTTTCGAACGTCGGCCGTTCGCGAATGGCTTGCAGGGCCTCGCCGATCCAGCGGTCGCAGATTTCGATGGATCTGAGGTAACCGTCATGTTTGCCGCCGGGCGGTGAAAAACCGCCGGCGTGGCCCGCTCCGTCGGGAAGGTCGATGTAAAAGAGCAAGGCGTCGACATCGGTTTCCAAAAGCCAGTTTTCATGAGAGAATTTTCCGGAAAGAATCAACGGAACCCGTTTGGCATTCTCTTCGTCGGACCCTTTGAGCGAAAGATCGCAGGGATTGTTCTCTTGCGTAAGGATCTCATCGGGGCCCCAACTGTACAGGAATGCGACATTCTTTCGTGAAAAATCGTTTTTAATCCGGCTCAGGTAGTTTTTATAAACCGCATCGGCTTCTTTTTTGTTGTAGTCGACGTAGTAATTGTTGTCTTTCACCCGGCTTTGCGCCGCGCTTGTTCCCGTGGCAATGGCCGCATGATTCGGAGCGCTGTTGGGCGGCGCATCGCGAATCGTCGAAGCCGTAAAAGTCCAGGCTCCTTTGTAACCGGGAGCCCAGGAACCGTCCATGAGGGCGTCAATGTTCGGCGTTTCGGCCATCCGCTGTGCATCGGATCGAACACCGTCAAGCATGACGACCAGGGACTTGGGGGTGTCGGCGGCCTGCACAACAGAAACACAAAGGATGCAAAGCAAGAAAAATATCAATCGTTTCATTTTTTCACTCCACGAACCGGGGGTTGAATAGCCTTACGACGAGGATACGATTTCCTTGAGGAGCCGGGGGACGATTTCTTCGTACGAAAAGGTTCCGAGGAGTTCTTCTCCGCGTTTGAGATGAACCGAGCCGGGGCCGCACCAGAGACCCAGGTCGGCGTTGTCCGTTTCACCGGGCCCGTTGACCCGGCAGCCCATGACGGCAATGGTCAGCGCCATGTCCTTAAACGGGCGGGTCGCTTCACGCACTTTCTCGGCCAAGGCGACGAAACGCTCGTTTTCCACCCGGGCGCAGCTTGGACAACTCACGATGTTCAAGCGGTCCGGCGTCCAATCGGCAGCGGTGAGAATCCTGCCCTGCTCGACGTTGCGCAAAATGTCCCGGCCGGCTTCGATTTCCAACGTTTTCCGTTCGTTCGGCACGGTAAGCGAAACCCGGAGCGTGTCGCCGATGCCCTCGGCCAAGAGCGGTTCCAAGGCCAATCGGGACTTCATCACGCCCTCCGGCGGCATCCCCGCCTCGGTCACGCCGAGGTGCAATGGAATGTCGGGTCGGAGCGTCGCGAAACGTCGATTGACGGCAACCACCGCGGCGGGGTCAGACGACTTGATGGAAACGCAAAATCGAGTGAACCCGAGCGAATCGACAAACGCGGCATGTTCCAAGGCGCTGGCAAGCATGGGGTCGTCTCCCTCGGCTTCGGGGTCGAGGCTCCCGCAATTCACGCCGATACGTAAGGCGCAGTCGTGTTGCCGGGCGATCTCGACGAGCCGTTCCACTTTTCGCTGCCAGGGAATGTCCGTTTCGGTATGGTGGAGATGTCCCGGATTGTAGCGGATTTTCTCGACAAAAGGCGCAACGATTTCCGCGAGCCGGTAGTTTTCCTGCAAGTCCACGGAAAGATTTGCCGTGGTTTTGGGGCGAATTTCCCTGAGTGCTTCGGCGTCGCGCTGCGTATCCACGGCCACGCGAACGAGTCCGGCCCCCGCTTGGGCGAGCCGATCGCAGGTTTCGGCCGTTGCGTCGATGTCGGTCGTCTTCGTCGCGACCATGGATTGCAGGAGAACCGGATGATCGTGCCCGATGGCGGTGTTACCGATGCGAACTTCGCGAGTGGGGTTGCGTTTCATGTTTTTGTCGCGTTTATATTTCAAGCGGAAATCTACCGGGGCCTACTTTGTCCGCCCGGCCCACCAATCCCGAAACGAGCCTTCTTTCGGCGGCTTCGGCAGCGTCCGGCCACGGGTCCATTGGCCCAGCTTATCCGGGTGCCACGGCAGAAAGGGAGCCAGCCGGATGCCCGTTTTGACGCCCAGCATGAGCGTTTTGAACCGAAAACCGTTTTGCATCCAAAAAGCGTAAGTTCGCCAAGTTGCCGTTTCAAGCCAATTGCCCGCCGGCGTTCCCGCCTCCACGGCCCGTCGTCGCTGGCGGACGATCAGGTGGGCCAAGTCGATTTTTACCGGACAAATCGAACTGCACGCCCCACAAAGCGAGCACGCAAACGGCAATTTCCAAGCCGTTTTAATTCCCAGTAATTCCGGGACCAACACTTCTCCCAGCGGGCCCGGATACACCCAGCCGTAAGCCCAGCCGCCAACCCAGCGGTACACGGGACAATTGTTCATGCAAAGCCCGCAGCGGACGCATTGCAAAATCTGCCGGAATTCCCGGTTCGCCAATGCTTTCGTCCGACCATTATCGATCAAAATCAGGTACAATTCCCGGCCTGGCGCAGGTCCGTTGAAAAGATGGACGTACGACGTCAATTTCTGGCCCGTCCCCATACGCGGCAACATGTTCAAAAACAGAGGCAAATCATCCATCCGGGGAAGGAGCTTTTCAATGCCCATGAAGGCGATGTGGACCTTCGGCGACGATGTGGAAAGCCCGATATTACCCTCGTTTTCCACTAAAGCCAATGTGCCCGTCTCGGCGATACCGAAATTTACGCCGGAAAATCCCAGATCCGCCTCGACAAATTTCTTCCGCAGGCGTTTCCGGGCCACGGCCGCCAACGTTTGGTGCTCTGCCGTGAACGGTTCACCAAGTTTATCCGTGAAAAGTCGACCGATTTCCGCCGCGGAAAGGTGCAAAGCGGGCGTGACAATATGCGTAGGCCGCTGGCCGGCAAGTTGGACGATATATTCGCCGAGATCGGTCTCCAGGACTTCGATACCGTGTTTTTCGAGAAAATGGTTGAGACCGATCTCCTCACTGACCATAGATTTCGCCTTCACGGTCGTTTTGACGTTATGTTTTTGAGCGATATCCAAATCGAGTCGGTTCGCTTCCTCGGCATCGGCGGCCCAGAGAACTTTGACGCCTTTCGCCTCCAATCGAGCGACAAACCGTTCGAGCAGCGTATCCAGGTGAGCCAGCGTGTACGCCTTGATATCATGGGCTTGCTGTCGCCATCGGGGCCAATCTTCCAGCGTCCAACAGGCCGTGAGCGCGGTTTCCGTCGACCGAAGCGACGTCGGCATAAGCGATTTCGGCCCGTCTCCCAGGGCAAGATGTCGTGTTTCTTCAACGAGAAATTCGGTGCCAAACATAGGATTGTGGTGACTAGCGACTAGTGACGAGTGACGAGTGGTATGATAGAATCGTTTCCGGGTCGTACTTTACGCTCAAGATAACGCCTCCGCGACAATGACGTAGTATATGCCGCTACCGTCGCAAAAGCAACCCGCTTGCATGACCTTCCCGCGCCAACCGTGGCCATGAGTCGTCAGAAACAGAACAGGTAACTCGCCCACCATGATCTCCAAGATTACCGGTATTTTAGCCGCATTGCATGACGAACGGGCCGTGATTTCCGCAGGACCGTTTGAGTACGAGGTTCTCATCCCCGAGTACACCCGGCGTCAGCTTCAAAATGAAATCGGGCACACCGTGAGCCTGCACACGATCTGCTCCCTGGACGGTAATCCGCAGGGGAAAATGACGCCACGCCTGACCGGTTTCCTGACCGAGGCGGAGAAGGAATTTTTCGAGCTCTTTTGCAGTGTCGACGGCGTGGGCGCCCGAAAAGCTCTGCGAGCCATGCTCCGGCCGGTCAAGGAAATCGCCGTGGCCATTGAGGAGCAGGACGTGAAATTTCTGGCCAGTCTGCCGGGTATCGGACCGGCGATGGGCGAGCGGATCGTGGCCAAATTGCGACGGAAAGTACCGAAATTCGCGTTGCTCGTCGCCCGAAACCTTCCACAGGATGGCGAGCAGCGGATTGACGTCATTTCGGAAACCTACGAAGCCTTGCTCATGCTCGGCCATAGCGAAGCGGAAGCAAGGCGGCTCGTCGATGAAGCATTGCAGTCGAAAAAGAAATTCAAAGATTCCGCCGAAATGATCCAGGCCATCTACCAAAACAGCCGCTGAGTCAGGCTTTCGCACGTCGGCTACATGCCGGTTTGACTTTACCGAAAGGGCATGCAAAACCGAACCACGAACATTCCGGCCGTCGTTTTTTTATACGGGATATTACACGGACTCGTCGACGCGGCGTCGATGTCGCTGTTCTTTTTTTGTTTGTGGAGCGGCGGTATCTCGGACGCCGTTTTCGGTTTCCTTTTGTATGGAATCGTTGCCTTTGGTTTGCAATTGCCTTTCGGATATCTGGTCGACCGGGTGAACCGCCCGAAATGGACGCTGACGCTCGGCATTTTCCTGCTCGCTGCGGCACCGTCGCTGTTGAATGTGCCCACGGTCGCCTTGCTTTTGGCCTGCCTTGGCAACGCACTGTTTCATGTGACCGGCGGGCATGTCGTTCTTTCTCTTTCACGAGGCAAGGCGGCCATGCCGGGTATTTACGTTGCACCAGGAACCCTGGGCGCATCGCTGGGTGCGCTACTAGGATCGCGAGGATTCTATCCGCAGGCGTTCTGGGTGGTTTTACCCGTCCTGGCCGCGGTGCCGATCCTGTTTTTGAATGCGTCCGAGCAAGAAGAAACGTCGGCGGCCAATCCGTCGGTGCCGAAAAGGCGGACTCCTTTCTTCGAGGCGGGCATTTTGCTGTTTTGCGGGTGCATCGCATGTCGATCTTCCGTGGATATCTTGTTTCAAAAAATGAATTTCACGGCGATGTCGGCACTTTTTATCACGCTGGCCGCATTTTTCGGCAAGATCGGCGGCGGTATTCTGGCGGATCGGTTCGGTTGGCACCGCTTCACGCTATTTGCCCTGCTCATTGCTCTCGTGATCATGGCTTTCGCCCCGGTTCCGTTACCGTTCCTCGTTGTCGGGCTCTTTTTCTTGAATACGTCCATGCCTGTGACTTTGGCTGCCGTGTCCAATTTTTTACCGCACCGGCCGGGCTTGGCGTTTGGGATAACCGCCTTTGCCATGATTCTGGGAGCCTTCGCGGTTTTCCGGTTACCGGCTGATTTTCGACTGATTTCCTTGTCCGTTTTCTGCTGCATCCTCCTGTTTCATTTGGGGATTCGGCATTATAATGTATACGCTGGAAAATTCGGTGAGCCACCCACCCTATCACGAAGAGAAATCGAATGAAACGTTTTATCGCGGCCATCGTCGTTTGCACACTCCTATTTTTCGGTGTCGGCATGGCATCGACCGTTTGGGCGGATATCCGCATTCCGGGCGAACCCTACACCGGTCCGGCCCAACGACCTGATGAAATTGCTCCGCAGCCGGAACCGGAGCCGGTTCAAGAGAAAACTCCCCCTCCACCGTTGGAACCGACAGGGAATCCGCCTGTTATGAAAAAGCGGACTTGCGGCGTTTTCGGAATGGCCGATATGAGCGTCTTTCTCCTCGTTTTCGGGGCCGGTTTTTGTTTAAGAACCATCGCCCGCCGGGCCAACACGGCCAAGGACGACAATGCTTGAAACCGCCTCGGTTTTCGCGTCCCTGGGCTGTGCCTTGATGCTGACGATTCTCCTGGAAAGCATCATTGCCTTCCTCCTCGGAGAGCGAAGCGGCACGTTTTATCGGGCAATGGCTTGTATCAACGTTATGACGAACCTGTCACTGAATCTGTTGCTCCTGTCGCTCTATCGGGCCGGCGCAACACAGGTGTTCGGAATCGTCCTGTTGTGTGAAACCCTGATTGTCCTGGTCGAATGGCGGCTGTTGCTATGGGTGTTTCCGAAGCAAAAACAACGTATGTTCATTCTCTCGCTGGCGATGAACGCGGGCTCGTTCCTTTTCGGCGAATCCCTCTATCAAGTCGTTTGAGAGCGACATCCGTTCAACGGCGACCGACTGATTTAATTATATCGTATAAAAACATCATGGAACCGATCACACGTAACCGCCTGTTTCAAAGTCAATTGATCATTTTCGATCTGGACGGGACACTTTGTGAAACGATGGGCGATATCCGGCTCACCTTCCTGGAATCGTTGCGCCGCCGCGGTCTTGATCCGGCCCGGGGGGGACCCCTGACCATTGGTCCGCCGCTTGAGTCCATGATGCGCAGCGGAATGGGGCCCGATGCCGAACAATCGGAGGTCGAAGCGGTTGCGGCGGAATTTCGAACGATTTACAGTGAATGCAACTTCGACGCCTCGCCGTTTTATCCCGGCATTGAAATGTTGCTCCGGCATCTGTCCGAAGCCGGAAAACAGCTTGCCCTGGCTACGCTCAAAAGGGAGCAGCCTACTCTCCGGCTCATGGAAAAACGGGGCGTTCTTTCGCTTTTCACTCCCCTGATCGGTTGTGACTCCCGGGACCGGCACTGGACCAAGGAGCAGATGATTCGAGCCATTCTCGACGAAACAAAGTTTGATCCCGCCGAAGCGATTTTCTTCGGCGATTCCGCCGGCGACATCGAAGCGGGCAGACGGCACGGCGTCCCAACGGTCGCCTGTCTTTACGGTTACGGCGACCACAAGGAATTGCTCGCCGCGAAGCCCGATTATCTTTGCGAACAAGCGACAACGCTGGCTGATTCCGTGCCAGCCAATGCGATAGACTCGAACGACGAGTGAGAAACGATAAAAAAGTTATTTTTCCATGATTTTATTTGCGATCACTTTGGGGCTCCTGGGCTTGGTTTTGAGTGCATCCTTCAGCGGTTCGGAGACGGCCTTTTACCGGATCCCGAAGTTGCGTTTGAAACTGGATGCCATGGAAGACGATCCGGCCGCAAAGCGTCTGCTCTGGTTGGTCAATCGGCCCAGTTTTTTCGTGGCAACCATTCTCGTCGGAAACAACGTCGCCAATTATGCCGTTTCCATGGCGACGGTCCTTTTCGTCGGGGCCGCGCTGCCACAGACCAAGGGAATCATGGTCGAAATCGCCTCAACGCTGCTTTTGGCCCCCTTCCTGTTCGTTTACGGCGAAATGTTCCCGAAATACCTTAGTTTACGGGCTCCCAACCGAATTTTGCGTTTCCTTTTGCCGGTGCTGCAATTCTTTTTCCGCCTCTTTTTGCCGATCACCTGCATTTTGTGGTTCATGAATCAAATCGCAGCGAAGTTGCTCGGACATTCGCGGGAAATGCTCGAATTGACCCTGGGACGGCAGGAGTTGTCTCGAGTTCTCGATGAAGGCCAAGAGACCGGCCTGCTTTTCGATGCCCAACGGCGACTGGCCGACGGCGTCTTCGATGTTTCGAACCGATTGGTTGGCGACTGGGCTGTTCCGGCTTCCCTTTGGCCCCGCGTAACCAGCGATTTACCGGTCATACGTGTCCTGGAAATAGCCCGGAAACATGATCTGGTCGAGATTCCCGTTTACGAACGCGACGCCGTGGCTGACCCGATTCCCGGTGAATTGCCCATCGGCTATGTCCGCACGATCGACTTGGAAATGGCCCTGAGAGACAAGCTTGATGAGACGTCCCGGCAACTCCTGCTGCTTCTCCATACGGAATTACCGATACGCAGCACCGTGGAAATTTCATCCAAGCACAGCCTGCTTACGGCGATGATCCTGATGCAAACGCTCCAAGGCTCGTTTGCCTGCGTGGTCGGCCAACATCGGGAATGTGTCGGTTTCATCCGCGCCGATCAACTTCGCGATCTTTTTCTGCAAAAGACCACGTAAACCCTATGGTAACAACCGAAATAAAAACGCGAACGGTTTTTTCGTCGTGGACGACGATGTCGAAGCCGGTGTGGCCGCGGGAGCTGCCGAGGTCGTTTTGACAAGCGTCAGAGGCGACCAAGTCTGTGTTTTTGGCGTTTCGTTTTTCATGGTGAGCCCTTCACGCCGGCTCAGGTTCTCCAGGGCGGTCTTGAAATAGATAAAACGGCGGGCTTTTTCCTTTTCGACAGCATAACGGTAAGCACCGTAAAGCACCTTGTTTGTCAGATTTCCGCTGTTTCGCTGTTCGATGACGTACACGCAATATTCTTTCTCGGCAGATGTCTTAGCGTAAAGCGTTTTGCTGAGCACCTCGGCGGTGAGCGATTGGTCGGCTTCAAAGTCGCTCGTCTGAGCAAGACCGGTGTTGACACAGAGCAAGAAGAAAATGCAAAGCAGAGATCCTATGGCGAATGCAAGGCGGCGAAAAGTCATGATCCAAGATTCCATTCTTTGGTGGTTTGCCCAGCACGCTCAAGTGCTCCGGGCTTCTTCTGCGGAGAGGGTCCATACCTATTTATCGGAAAAAACGCCAAAGTTTTCCAGTCAAGCCCTTGCGAATTAGGAAATTTCTTGTAAGTTTATGAACTCCAGCGGTATCCGTCGCTGAATGGTCCGCAAAGAGGGCTGGCCGGAAGGATTTTCCGGAAAACCTTGCAGTTTACAGCGAGAGTTGGACGACAATACCCATGCGGTCTTTCAATGGACCGCCACCAGGCGCCGTAGCCAAACGGCTAAGGCAGCGGATTGCAAATCCGCGATTTCCCGGTTCGAATCCGGGCGGCGCCTCTCGCAGAAAACCCCTTGTTAAACCGTTGTTTTCAAGGGGTTTTACTGTTTCTTGACATGCCAATTGCGGTAGATTGTAATATTGCCTAATCGCTGTAATTTGCCATTTGCTTGCTGTTAAACTGTATCAAAACGGAACAATTGACACAAGCAAGTCACAAGAGAAATGCACAGTAATGGGTTTACTCTCAGGGAACGCATTACCGTTCTTAAAAAGAACGGCCAATTCCCCTAAGCCACCCAGGTCGCCAAGGATCCTCGGAGGTATCATTGAGACCGTACGCACCGGAACGTCATTTGACCGAGGCGTTATAAATCGTCATGATTGATGCGGCAAGGGTGGCGTTGAACTCTTCATCGTTTTGCTGAGCTGACAAACCTTCGAGCAATGCCCGGGAGAAACTGGCAATCAACCCTTGGTGACGGCTCAACAATTCGTCGGCTTCCTTGCGGCTGTAACCGCCGGACAACGCCACGATGCGGACGACATGCGGTTCATTCATCACATCGCGGTAAAAATCGTCTTCCGTGGGAATCGAAAATTTGAACATGACCTTCACGTTCTTTTCCAGCCGTGCGAGATGCTCAAATACGTTTTGTTTCAGCAGTTTTTCCGATTCCGCCTTGTCGGGGCTCTTGATGTTCACTTCCGGCTCGATGATCGGCACTAATCCGGCATCGACGATTTGTTTGGCAACCTCGAACTGTTGCGCAACCACCGCCGCGACGCCTTTCGGATCGGCCTCGTGAATGACGGATCGCATTTTCGTCCCGAAAATGTTTTTGGCGACCGCCTGCTTGAGCAAATCGTCCAGTCCGGGCATCGGCTTCATGAGTTGGACTCCGTTCTCCTTGGACGCCAAACCTTTATCGACCTTCAGGAACGGGACGACCTGCTTGCGATTCCAGAGATAATCGGCGGTCGGCAGGCCGTCGACGGACCGGTTCATCGTCCCTTCGAAAAGAATCGCCGCCAAAATGTACTCTCCTGTAAACGCCGGACTGGTCATCACGCGGGTCCGCATCGCATGGACCCGATCGAACATTTGTTCTTCGCCGGAATAGTCGCTCGGCGGTATCCCGTAATCCTGCAATGCCTTAGGCGTGCTTCCGCCGCTTTGATCCAGAGCGGCGATAAATCCCTTGCCATGACACATACGATCCAATTGTTCTTGATTCATGTTCCCACCTTTTCCTTGATGATTTGGTTGGTGATTGAACTTTCGATCATTTGCTCCTATAATCATGATTATAGCGATGCGTCTGAAATAATCCACCATTTTCCCGACTGTATTACAATGAAACTCGTTTTGATCCGCCACGGCGAAAGCGAATGGAACCGTCTCAATCTGTTTACCGGCTGGCACGATGTCGAACTGTCCGAACAGGGCCGACTGGAAGCCGATCAATGCGGCCAATTGCTTCTGGACGGCGGATTCGACTTCGATGTCTGTCACACGTCCTACTTGAAACGCGCGATTCACACGCTCAACCATGTCCTGGAAAAAATGGATCGTGAATGGCTGCCCGTATTCAAAACCTGGCGGCTTAACGAGCGGCATTACGGGGCGTTGCAGGGACTGAACAAGGCGGAGACGGCGGAAAAGTACGGCAAGGAGCAAGTCAATCTCTGGCGCCGTTCTTTTGACGTACCGCCTCCGTCGCTTGACGAAAATGACCCGCGCAATCCGCGATTGCAGACGACTTACCGGAGCGAAAATAAAGCCGAACTTCCTTTGGCTGAAAGTTTAAAGGATACGATCAAGCGGACATTACCCTACTTTCACGAGACAATCGAAAAGGATATGGCCGCTAAAAAACGGGTGCTTGTCGTCTCGCACGGCAACGCCCTGCGGGCCTTGGTCAAGCACTTGGACAATCTTTCCGACACGGAAATCGTGGACGTGAACATCCCGACGGGGGTACCGTTGGTTTATGAGTTCGACGAACGGTTCAAGGTGATCGACAAACGGTACCTCGGCGACCAGGAGGATGTCCTGCGCCGCGCCGCCAAGGCCGAATCCGTCTCGCACCGATGAATGATCCTCGTTATTCGTACCGCTTGAGTACCAGCAGGGCGTTGGCCGGAATCGCGATCTCGATGCGACCGTCTTGCGATTCCGTTCGCTGCGAGGCGAGTACCGCTTCCGAATTTCCGCCGTAAAGCGACGAGTCGCTGTTGAGTACCGTCTGCCATTTTCCGGCGAGAATCGAAGGATGCTCGAACAGATAAGAGTCTTCGAACGGGTAGTTGTTCAACGAAACGACGACGAATAATTCCTCCAAGTTCGTCCAACGGCGAAAAGCCAGGATCCGGTTGACGTCATGAACGTGGACGAGTTCGATCCGGTCCTTTCGTAACGAAGCGCACGCCGCACGTAGCCGGATCATGTCGCCGTAGAAATCGAACAGGTTCTTGCCGCTCGTTTCACGGTATCCGTGAATATCCTCCCTGTATTTCAGTACGTTGTCGTACAAGAAATCGTTGACGAATCCGACCTCCTCGCCGAAGAGGAACATCGGAATTCCCGGCGAACAAATGGCAAGGCCGAAAGCGATCCTCGCCCTCGCTTCCGCGACGGGGCGAGTCTGTTCGTTCAGCACCCCCTGGACGGCAAGCACGAGGGTCCGATGGCTGCGCCGGTGCGGATCGGCTTCGTCACGACCGGAGTTTCCCGCCTCATCGTGTGAAATGTGGTAGACGATCTTCTTCGAATTCGACGCGCAAAGCGCCCCGGCGAACATCGACATCGCGAGCGGTCCGTCGCCGCCGAATCCGGAGGTCGGGATCAGTTTGGCGTAATTCGTACCGTAATTGGCGCCGTTCAAATGATGATGGAAATCGGCGTACCAGATCGCGTCGAAGCCGAGGCCGCCGTTTTCCACCGGTTCCGTAACCGCATCCCATCCGGAATGATCCTCGGCCATGAGCACGACGTCCGGATTCAGCGTTTTGAGGGTTTTCGACCACTTTCTCAGAAAATCGCATCCGGTCGCATTGGCTTCCGGAACCGGTGAACCGTCGGCGTGCAGGTTGTTGTAAGCGTGAATCGAAGTCGTTTGATCGGCCCGGAATCCGTCGACGTGAAATGTTTCGAGGAGCGTGGCGGCACTCAGGATGAACATTCCGCCGACAAATGGATTGTCGTAACGCGGCGCAAAGCCGGTCGAAAGATTGTCGAGATACCCTCCCGTGCCCTGCAACACGTCGGGATAATCGGACGGTTTTCCTTTGTACCAATAATAGATGTTTTTATCGTGATCATCGGAATCGTACAGCCATTCGGCACGGTCGGCCTCGTGGGCGAAATGATTGTAAACGACGTCGAAAATCACGGCGATGCCGCGTTTATGGCACTCTTTGACGAAGTATTTGAACTTATCCCGTCCGCCGCCGCTGAATTCGATGGCGAAGAAATGCGAGGTCGAGTAGCCCCAGGTTTCCGACTTGCCGCCGTATTCCGACATCGGCAGAAACTCCACGGCGTTGACGCCGATCTCGACGAGATGGTCAAGCAGACCGATGGCGTCGTCCAAGGTGCCGACCCCTTCGTGACCGAACCCGAGCGCCGCGGTGTGGAGTTGGTAGATGATCAGGTCTTCCGTTTTTTTCGGAACGAGAATTCCTTCACTGTATTCATCTTGCCAAAACTCGTCTTCCGTCAGAAAATCCACGGGAGGAAAAAGGAAAAGCGGCTTGCCCTCCGGCGTTTTTTCCTCTTTTTCGAAATCAATCACGAAGCTCGAATCGGTGATGAGCGAACATCCTTTCGTTCCAGCGAGGTTGGAGATCGGCCCTTCATAGTGTTCCCCCTTGGGGTCGAAATCGCCGTAACCCAGTTGGCAACGTGAATAAATGTCGGAACGATAGGCGACGTTTCCGTTGTCTTTCGTAATTCGAAACATGTAGGGAATGTGGAGCCAATCATCGAAATTTGCGAGTCGTGGATCGTCCGGATCGCTGAACCAACAGCCGTTTTCACCACGTTTCAGCGTAAAAACCGGCTTGTCCAAATCGACGCCGAATCCATCGTTGGCGATGTAACCGCCGCAAAGTTCGCCGAGCGGAGCCCGGTTCTCCTTGTCGATCGGTTTTCGCTCGGAATCGTTTCCATTCCAGAGAAGAGCGAAGACGACCTCGACGCTTTGAGCGTTGGGGGCGTAAACGCCGAACCGCACCGCGGGCGGAGCGTCGTCGTCCCGCCTGTATTTTCTCGCCCCAAGATAAAACGGCAAATCACTGACGACATCCTGTTCTTCCGGCGTCAGTTTCCAGTGATGATAGCGTGAAGGATCGAAGGTCATGACGTATCTCCAGAAAGGTGATTGTTGTACAAGATGTCGGGTTTCGCCCAAAAGAGGGTCGGGCCGTCAAAACAAACGCGAAATCCACCCGATGACCGAAACGTCATCGGGCGGCCCTTGTTTATTTTTTGGTTTTTCCAGCTTTGTCCAGTTTCGTTTCGTGACCATGTTTCGGGACGGTGTGGGCTTTATCGTAACTTTCGACCAGTGCACGGAACGGCGGCACGATGTCGATCATGACCGCCGCAAAATCCATTGCATCGGGGCGGTTCCAGGTGCTCATGATCTCCGCCAGGACCGCAAAGGTGTCAATGGGCATCACACCCGCCTGCGTTACCCGGGCAAGGGTCAAATCGGTCGCCATTTTGCTCCAGTTGCCGGAAGCGTCGACGACACAGAAAACACGATATCCCGCTTCGACGGCACTCAAGGCGGGGAAGGCCATGCAAACGCTGGTCAGCGTCCCGGCGATGATCAATGTTTTTCGTCCGGTTTTGGCAATCGCCTCGGCCCAGGCGGGATTGTCCCAGGCATTGATCTGGCCGGTGCGGGGAATGTACACCGCATCGGGATTGACTTGATGAATTTCCGGGATCAACGGCCCGTTCGGCCCGTCCGGCACGGAAGCGGTCGTAAACGTCGGAATTTTCGCTAAGTGGGCCACTTTCGCCATGGCCGTCACGTTGGCCCGCAACACCGGCTGTTCGATATCGCGTACCAGTTGAAACAGACCGCTCTGGTGATCGATGAGTAACATCACCGCGTCGTCGGGGTCGATCATCCATTTGTTTTTGTCAACGGATTTTTTTGTGCTCATGATTTGTCTCCTTTGAAAATCAAGCGTTTTTGATAAACGTTCCATTCCGCAACTCACGGAAAGCCGTTTCGAGTTCTTCTTCCGTATTCATGACGACGGGACCACCCCAGGCAATCGTCTCATGGAGCGGTTTTCCGGCAAAAAGGGCAAACCGCATTCCGTCCGGCCCGGCTTTGGCGTTCAATAATTCACCATTGCCGAAGATGACAGCCGTGCGTTGCTCCACCGTTTGCGGCGGTGTGCCGAAGTCACCGCTTCCTTCCAGCACGTAGACGAACAGCGTTTCATTCTCTTGAAGGGAAAGAGAAAACGCGGCTCCGGGTTCCAGCGTCACGTCCAGCACCGTCGGTTGAACGAATCGCCCTTGCGACCCGACTGTATTTTTGTAACGTCCGGCGACGACTCGCACCGTCGAACCGTTTTCGTCGACGATCGGCATATCATCCTCACGGATGTCATGGTACGTCGGGGTTGTCATTTTAAAGGCTTTCGGCAGGTTGATCCAAAGTTGAAAACCGAAGAGCCGCTCGCTTGCGACGGGCATTTCTTCATGGCGGATGCCACTGCCGGAGTTCATCCATTGGGCCTGTCCGCCGAGAATGCGGCCCGCGTTGCCGAGGGTGTCTTTGTGGTCGATCTCGCCGGAAATCAGGTACGTGAACGTTTCGATGCCGCGATGCGGATGAAGTGGAAAACCTTTGATATAGTCGGCAGGGTTCGTCGAATCGAAAGTATCGAGCAACAGGAACGGGTCCGTTTCCCGTACGGTTTCATGGGCGAAAACCCGATGCAGCCGGACACCGGCCCCGTCCGAAGTTCGCATGCCTTCGACGATTCGTTTCACCGTTCGCGGTCTCATGTAAAAACCTTATTCCCGTGTGGTGGACACTACCTTCGGTTTCGATAAAAACCAGTGGATTAAACTGTCAAGGGAAAATCGTCCCGGCCCGGTCAACAGCAGGAGCGAGTAGCCGCACAAATAAAATAAGGCGGGCTCTTTCTTCGGAAACGGATCGTTAAGGTGAAAAATGAAAACGGCGACCAGCATCATGATGATCGGCGGCAGAACGGCAAGCCGGGTCAGAAAACCGAGCATGACAGGAATAGCGCAAACAACTTCCGCCAAAATGACCATGCACAGGGCGATGAACGATCCGGCGCCGATCGGGTCGGGAAACGTTTTACTGAGAGCCCCGAAATCCAATACTTTCGGGATACCATGCACCAGCAGACCGGAGCAAAGGGCGATCCGAAACAGGAAAATC
>JBEBTM010000018.1:0-19898 GCA_040393745.1 Thermogutta terrifontis
CCGTCTGGCCGAAATGCTCGAAGCCCGCAAATTCTTCCACCCCGTCTGCGACAAGGAATCGCCATGGGAGCGATACAACAATGCTCAAGTCATAATGGACGAAGAAAAATCGTTTGTCGGCAAGCATACTCCGAAGATCATTCTTTCCGGGGCCAATACGGGAATCGACCAACACGGCCTCCAATGTATTCAGGGAAAAAAATACAAGGGATATATCTGGCTGAAATGTTCGGGAGACGCCAAAGAAGTTCGGGTGCATATCATCTATCCCAAACGTGATGCCGGTACGGCTTTGCCGTCCATCGGTATTAACGTTCCCATCAAAGTGGGCGATTATTACCGGCACCAATTTGAGTTTACCGCCCCGAACCCGGTTTGCAGCATACGAATTCTGGCAACCGGCACCGGCGCGGTCCACATCGGCACCGTGAGCCTGATGCCAGCCGACAACGTGCATGGAATGCGAGCCGACACGCTGGAGCTCCTGAAGCGGCTCAACTCGCCGATCTACCGCTGGCCGGGCGGGAACTTCGTGAGCGGTTACGATTGGCGGGACGGCATCGGCGATCGGGACCGGCGGCCGCCGCGCAAGAATCCGGCGTGGAAGGGCGTGGAGCCGAACGATTTCGGACTCGATGAATTCATGCTCTTCTGCAAGCTCCTGGAAACCGAACCGTACATCGCCGTGAACACCGGCGACGGCGGCGTGGAAAACGCCTTGGCCGAACTGGAATACGCCAACGGGGCCGCCGACACGTCGATGGGTAAACTCCGGGCCGAAAACGGGCACAAGGAACCATATGGCGTCATTTGGTGGGGCATCGGCAATGAAATGTACGGAAACTGGCAAATCGGTCACATGCCGGTCGAAAAGTACGTTGAGAAAAACAATCAGTTCGTCGACGCTTTCCGCAAAGCCGATCCGAAAGTTCAAGCTGTCGCCGTGGGCCACGTTGGCAAATGGGACGAAGCGTTTTTGCCCGGCGCAGCCGAGCACATGGATCTCATCAGCGAGCATTTTTACGTGCAGAAAAAAGACGACGTGACCGAACACGTTCGGCAGATTCCGTATTCGATCAAACGCATCGCCGACGCACACCGGAAATACCGTACGGAACTGCCGGGCTTCAAAAACCTCGAATATCCGGTGCCGATCGCGCTGGACGAATGGAACTACTGGTACGGCGAGCACGTTTTCGGCGAACTCGGAACCCGGTATTTTTTGAAGGACGGGCTCGGCATCGCGGCGGGCATTCATGAATTCGCTCGGCAGGCCGACATGTATTTCATGGCGAATTACGCCCAAACGGTCAACGTGATCGGCTGCATCAAAACGAGCAAGACCAACGCCAAGATGGAAACCACGGGCCTCGCACTGGAGTTGTATCGCAAGCATTTCGGCAATGTGTCCGTCAAAACGGAAGGCGGTAAAGCCGATCTTGATGTACAGGCGGCCGTGCTGGCCGAGGGGACGACGTTCAACAAAACAGGTTATTCCTTTGGCTTGAGTTATGGAAACCGGGACAAATCGTTCAATTTTACATGGCCGCCCAGTCGGGAAAAAATCGAGACGTTCGGCGTGAAAGCCCTGACGATCGGCATCGTAAACAGTTCTGACAAGCCGCAGACGCTGAAGTTCGACGTGGCCGGTTTCGACGTGAAGGGCAAAAAGATTTCACGCTACGAAATCGCCGACCCGGAGAACGATCCGAATGCGTTCAACGATCCCGACATGCCGTACCGGATCGAGATCATCGAGACCGCTGTCGAAAACTTCGACGGCAACACGACCGTCAAACCGTACAGTATTACGTTGCTCAAGTTTGAGAAACCGCAAGAATAAGTTTCCGGTGAAAAAATCCCCGGGACGGGCGACACTCGCCCCGGTCGGATTCTACGGGACGAAATGACGTTTGGGATGGTTTTTGATACGGCAGCGAGGATTTGTATCGTCGAATCACAAAAAAAGTTGCCGAAAATGTCTTTTTCTTGGATAACCGTGTTTCCAAAACGTCTTATTTCCAGAAGACGTCCTTTGCCGCCCGTTCCAGGAACACGTCGTCCATGTTGCCGATACCGCCGCCCGATGATTCCGAACTCCATCGACTCCTGGAAGAGTGCATGCCGGGGCTGATCCTGTATGCCCGGCAGTGGTTCGCCTCGGCCGCGGAAGATATTGTCCAGGACGCCCTGCTTCGGTTGCTCCGGGAACCGCCGCCGGAGTCGCCCCGGGCTTGGCTGTTCCGCGTGGTACGCAATGCGGCCGTTGACCGGAGACGGAGGGAAAACCGGTTTCGGCAGGAGCCCGTACCGAACTGGTTTCATGGCGTCGTGGAACAAACGGAAAACGAGCCCCCGTTCGACGGCGAGGATTTAACCCGGGCCCTGGAGTCGCTTGAAACGTCGCTCCGGGAAATTGTCGTTTCAAAAATATGGGGTGGTCTGACCTTCCGGGAGATCGCCGAACTTACAGGCCGTCCGACCAGTTCGGTGCATTACGATTACCGACAGGCGTTGGATCGGCTGCGGGTATTTTTACAGGACGAAAATCCATGACAAACGATTTCGACAACGAACCCCTGGACGATTTCGAACGGCAACTGGCAATATTCCGGCCGCGTGCGATTCGGATCGTGACGTTCAAGACGACGGCCAGGAATTCTGCAACGAAAAGAACGCCGCCCGATTGGATGCGTTACGCGGCCGTGGGGCTTTCCTGTTTCGCGCTCGGTGCCGGGGTCATGTACGGAATGCTGAATTTCCAGCCGTCTCACCGGGAAACGCCGCCGCCCCCGCCGCCGGGCTACGCCTTACTGCCGGTGTTCGGGGATGCCGAAATTGCCAAGCTCCGCCGGCCCATCGACGCCATGCGGCTCACCATGGCCAGGCCGCAGCAACCGGTTCCGGAACAGCCGATCAGGAATTCCAGTTTATATATGTTGCAACGAAATATAATGAACGATTCGGCCCCTTCAATTCCGACGAACAACCATGACACAGAATAACGACACACCCCGCAAACCCTGGTATCACCGACGGCGCTTTCGCGTCCTGGGACTCTTGATTCTACTCGGGTATTTCTGCCTTGTACCGTCCTACCCCCGAGTGACGCCGGAGACCGCGGGCACCGACGCACCCGTGGGCTCCGATGGACTGCCCGACTATTTCGCGGTGTACGAAAAAACCTGGTTCGGGAAACTTTCGCCGCCCGAAGACAACGGTCAGCGGCTCCTCATCGCCACATGCGGGCCCCGTGTACTGGAGCAGAATTACATGGTCGAGACCTATTCCTGGGAGGAAATCACAGGCAAGGATTCCAAGGTCGAAGAATGGCTCGAAACCTTTTGGAAGCCGCTGTGCGAAAACATGAACATCGACCCTTACGAGCGGCCCGAATATCTGGATTCGTTGGGTTTTTACGGCCACATGAATAAACTCCGGGACGAAAAGAAAAAAACCGGAGAAGATGTTCCCGCATTTGCGAACGACATTGACAAACAAAGGGAGTTTTGGAATAAACTCGCCGATCAACCGTGGAAAGCCGAGGATCATCCCGAAATCGCCGCCTGGCTCGAAGCGCGGTCGCCCGTGCTCGATCTTTTCGGCGTGGCCGTGCGGAAGCCGAATTTCGTTTGCTGGCGGAAAAAACCCAACGAAGACAGCATGTGGAGCATCCTGTTGCCCGACGTGCAAGCCAATCGGGATTTTGCCCGGGATCTTCGTATTCGCATTACCGAACGGCTGGGACGCGGCGATACGGACGGAGCCTGGTACGACGTGATGAGCCTGTATTATTTGGGACGAAAACATTATCTCTGCGACCCCGTGTTCGTGATCCACCTGGTCGGTGCGGCCGTGGAGGGCATGGGGCACGAAGCCGCACGGCAGGTTCTCAAGCACGGCAATCTTTCGACGGAACAGTTGGAACGCTTTGCTCGGGAACTCGCCGGTTTGCCGAAACAAAAAGTCTTGGACCTGTCGTTTGAAAGTCTCACGATTTACGATATTCTCCGGGCGCTTTACAAGGGCGACCGGTCGATGCTCGGCGGCAGTCAAGGCCCGGAAACCCAGTATTTCAACATTTATGCGCTTTCTTACCTTCCGTTCGATTGGAACATCGCCGGCAAACGCGTTACGGAATTTACCCGCGAGTCGGCCCGGCGGGCGGGCGGTACGTCCTGGCGGGTCAATCCGCGAAAAATGATGGAATATTCAGACCGGCGTGATGGATTCATCGTGGAAAAACGAAATATCGGAATACCGGAATTCGCGCTGTCCGTGCCGCTGATTCGGACCCGGTCCCGATTGATCGCCGACCAGGCGATCGTCGCCGTGGGGGCAAACTACCGTGCGTGCCAAGTATCCCTGGATCGGGTCAACGCGGAGCTGTTGCTGCTTGAAATCGCCGTGGCCCTGGAGCGTTACAAAAAAGATGCGGGCGATTATCCCAAGGAACTGAAAAGCCTGATTCCGAAATATCTCGAAGAAATCCCCCTGGATCCGGCCACGGGGCGAAAGACTTTCGTGTATCGCCCGGAACCGCAGGAAAACTCACCGTTTTTGCTCTATTCCTTCGGGCCCAACGGCAAAGACGATGGAGGAAAACAGGCCGAGAAGAAGTCGTACGGGTATATTACGGGGGACCACGATATCGTGTTTTGACCACCGGTTATCCGCGCGGATGAAATTTGGCGTGGACCGATTTGAGTCGGGTCATGTCGACATGAGTGTAAATCTGCGTCGTGGCGATGCTGGAATGGCCGAGCATTTCCTGTACCTGGCGCAGATCCGCCCCGCCGGCGAGCATGTGTGTGGCAAAACTGTGCCGCATGGTATGCGGATGCACGTCGCCGGGCGCCCCGATACGCAAGGCATACTTTCGAACCATCTCCCACAGGGCTTCCCGGCGGAGCTTGTGCCCCCGGTAACTCAGGAAAGCCCAGGGCGCCGGTTCGCCGGAAATCGCTGGTGATTCGGGCTCGTCGGATTCCCTACCATTTTTGAAACGGAAAAAATGCCGTTCCCCGCTTTCCCCTCCCGGGTCACGCTGCGCTCCGCGCTGCCGGTTTCGCGCCTGGACCGCGGGGCGTTCTTCGTTCATCCAGAATCGGAACGCTTCCAAGGCCCGGCGACCCAGCGGAACGAGCCGCTGTTTGTCGCCCTTGCCGGTGCAGAGACAATAGCCTTCGTCGGCATGGATATCCTGGATTTTCAGCGTCGTCAGCTCGGAAACCCGGCATCCCGTGGCGTAGAAAAATTCCAGGACGGCGCGGTCACGGCGCCAGAGTTTATCTTCGTCCTCTTGCGGGGCGACGAGAAGTTCCTCAATCTGCCCCGGTGAAAGCACCGAGGGCATCCGCTCCCAGAGTTTGGGGCTCCCGAGCAGTTCGGCCGCGTTGTCATGCAACACGCCCTCCAGTTGCAGGTACCGGAAGAAGACACGGAGCGAAACGATGTGCCGGGCCAGGGTCGACGGGGCCAATTTTTGTGCGTTAATCCAATCCGCGAAGTCGGCCAATTGGTGGATCGTGAGCCGGTCGATGGCCCGATTGCCGAGCCACTGGAAAAAGCGTTTCATGTCCCGTCGATAAGCCGCGACGGTGTTCTCTGAAAGCTGAGCCTCGCCGGAAATGTAGTCCAGAAAGGCGTCGAGCCAAATTTCCTGGGAGGACCGCTCCTCGATCCGCTTGGGGAGCAATCGACGACGGCGGGGATTGTGTTGCATAGCCATGTTCCGGATTTGATACGCGAGCCCCAAACGCCCGGCGCAGAGGTAAAGGCCGGTTGCCGTTTACCTCCGCGCCGACGTTTGGGGCTTCATAATACCACCGCTTTTTTCTTCGCGGCCTTAGAAATGCAGCCGTAAACTCGTACCGAAGATATCTTCGCTGGTATTGCCGCGGTAACCCGAAATGTTCTGTTCCGAGTGGACATATTCGAAAATCCAGCGGATATTCGGCGTCCAGAACCAGTTCAAGCCGAGCGTAACGTCGTTCTGCTGACCGGCCCTGGTGGAAACGTCCCGCCAGTCGCCCAAGTCGAGATAGCTCCATTGCACGACGACCTGCCAAGCACCGAAACCGTCGACCAAGTTCCAATCCCCCACCTTGTGCGGGTGGAAATTGTTCTTCATTTTCACGGCCCCGAACATACCCTTTTTCAGGTCGTAGGACCGATGTTCACCGGTCAAGAAGTACTTCAGCTCGACATAAGCTCCCGTAGCCGTGCGTCCCGGTTGGTTCTTATAGCCGGCGTATTCTCCGACGAAAGCTTCCGATTGCACCGCGAAGGCCCCTCGCTGATACGCCAGTTCGATACCGGCCCGATTGTGATGATTGCAGGCAAAGGTGTCATTCGAAGTCGACCCGGTACTGATCGAAGTGGGGAGCCAGGCGATACTGCCGACATTGCCGGAAACCGATGTGCTGCCGTCTTTCGTACTGGCATAGGACCAGTGGCCACCGAGGTGGAGGACATGCCGACCTTCTTTTTCAAAGACCGGAGCGGCGCTCAGGCGGACATTAAACACTTGGCCCTGATTGTCCTCCTGGATATATCGGTTCGTGTTCGTCGCGCCTTCCTGGAAGATCCCATAGAACAGACGAATCCGGTCCTTGCAGAACGTTTCTTCGGCGGCGACACCAAATCGGCGGCCGAAACCGAATGCCGAAGTCGGCCCCGTGAATTCGGTCAGCGTGGTATGAAGCGCACTGGCCGGATAGGTGAGACCCGTTTCCGGTTTGAAATGACCGGCCCGGACATATCCGAGCAGAGGCAGATTCTTCACGCCGATCCAGTTGTCGACGAGATTGACCCGGCCCGTGTTCGGCGCCAGCGAGAATTCCATTTTATAATCGAAGGAATCGAAACCTTTTCCGGAAACGGCAATCTGCATTTCGCGGACGCCGGCCTTGTTTTGGAGATCCCCGTAGTGATCGAAAGAACGATCATTCTGCTCCAGAGCGTAAGTATCCAGGAACAACCTTCCGGTGATCTTCGGGCTCTCCCAGCCTTTTTTTCCATCGGGTTTTTTCGTATCCTTTTTGACCTTGTCCAGTTCCGCGGCGAGGCGTTCCAACTCGCTGTAGACGTAACTGTCCGAATGCGATGGGGCGATGACCGGCGTTGCATCGGCAACCATCACGGGCGGGACCGTCTGCGTCGGGGCTTCCGGGGCCGGTGCGGCAGGGGTCGGCGCGGTGGCGAGAAACGGATCCTTAGAGGACGGCGGGGTTTCTCTTCGCGGCGGGTTCGGGGCCGGATGCTGGGCTAGAATGATCGAGTGCTCCGCCGGTTTACGGACCTTGCCGCGTGGCGTCAGACCGGCATGATCTTCAGATCCTGTCGCGTTTGTTCCTTCCAAAGCTTCGTGGTGAGGCAGGGTATCAACCGCCTGGACCGTGGAAGCACCACACACCATGAGGCCGAAAAAACCGACCAGGCAAATTTTCCAAACTTTTTTCATTTTTAACTCCTAAGTTCTCTTAACGATACCGTTGTTACCGGTGTCTTTCTCTTTTCTCTTATTTCATCGGCTCAAAGGATCTGAAACCGATCAAGCTTGTCCCAAATCGACATTCTCCTTAAAAAAGGAAAAACGAGAAAAGTCAGCACGATTCATATCGAACCGGAGAATCGGAAAATCTTACACAAAGTGAACTTTTCAAGAAGCCGCCGACAACATGACGCCATACAATCGGCACATGCGATAAAATGCGAAAATTCGTTAAATTTTACACATTTAGCCAACTTGACTTATCCGGCATTGCGAGAATCGTTAATGTCATTTCGCAGTACGGCTTGAAGACGCCGAGCCGTCTCGCGGATCTGAGAATTGGAAAGAGTTTCCCCATCGAGGTAAATCGAACACAACCGCTCTAATCCCTCAAGACTGCCACGTATGCGGTCGAATACGCTGATCAGGAATCGCTCGTTGTCCTCCAAGGGTCGAATGTTCTGGTAAGCTCGAATGCCCCGAACCCAGAGGACGGCGTCGCCCTGGGCCAGCGAATCCAGCAATATGGCAACGTCCAAGGCAACGCTGTCGGCGCCAATCGTTTGGAAATCGAGCAATCCGCACACATCGTCGCCATCGAAGCGAAAATGCCGAACATCGGGATTCCCGTGAATCGGTTGGATGGGAACAGCCAAACGCGCGGCCCGGCTACACAGGGCCATGTTGTTACCCATTTCCTGAATGGGCCGGCCCAACAAGCGTCGACCGACGAGCACCAAACAGCGTTCCTCCGGCGAGAGCGGTTCCTGCTCCCGGCGTAACAGGGCAAGGGAAAGAGTCTCGAACCGACCGGAAATCCATTTCTTCCAAGACTTGAGCAGCATTGAGATTTTCGGAGAAACAGACACCGGCGGATTCGGCAACGGAAAGAACGATGTCGCCACATGGAACCGCGCCAAGGCAGCCATCGCCGCTTCAAGCTGTCGGCCGGTCGGCTTCGGAGCAGCGGAGCTTTCATCCCGTGGGTCCAAGGGCGTAAAAAATTCCACCGCATCCGGCATATTGACATCCAGCCAGGGAAGAACTTCCCAAAAACTACCGGAAAACTCGACAAATCCTTTGCAGTCAAGCGTTTCGAACGGAAGCGGCACAAAGTCGATTCCCTCACAGACGCAGTGCCAGAGGACCGCCTGCTGAAATTGCAGTCGCTCCCGGGTCGGCTCGTTTTCGGGCCAGCGCCGCAGGCAAAAAGGGCCCTCGTCCGTTTTTAGAATCCAATACCGACACCGACCCAACGAGTGTCGTCGCGCAATCG
This sequence comes from Thermogutta terrifontis, assembly GCA_040393745.1. Classification (GTDB taxonomy): domain Bacteria; phylum Planctomycetota; class Planctomycetia; order Pirellulales; family Thermoguttaceae; genus WRKP01. Next base: position 8,772 of record JBEBTM010000018.1, read on the forward strand.
GCTCGACCGTTTCCGTATGAAACCGCTCAGGATAGGCTGCGAGAACTTGCTGAATATGGTGTAGCATGGACGAAAAGCAGGAGACAGAAGCAGGAGATCGAAATACGGAAGAGACGAGCGCTCGGGCTTCGTTCACGCCTACAGACCCATCCCCCCGTTGTCGCTATCGGGTCGAACGGGGCTTCAAGGAAACCTTTTTTCGGTTTTTTATGAAAAACGTTTTTCAGGGACGGAAACCCGGCAAAATGCGTCGATTGACCACGCCTTTGTCAAAATACGGAAACCGAAACGATTCCTATATTTCGGTATTCCCGGTCAATCCGGGAAGTTTCAGAAAGTGAATTGACAATTCTTGTCGAAGACTCGATAATAACGGTGTTCCAAACAGTGTTCACTGCCTCATATACCACCCCCTCCCTCATGGCAAAATACATCGCACGTTACGGCGCCATGCGTCTGCTGGGAATTTTTTCCTTTGCGGACCATACTCCGCTTCGGCATGGAAATCGGGTCGTTCTCCGGACCAATCGAGGGCAGGAGCTCGGCGTGATCCTTTGTCTTTCGACGCCGGAAGCGCTAGAATACCTGAAATGCGACCTGATCGAGGACCGCGTTTTGCGTCCGGCCACGGAAGAAGACGAAGCCGAATACCGACGATTGCAGAAAGGCGAGCGGGACGAATTCCTGCGCTGTCGGGAAATCATCCAAAGCATGGGCATCGTCATGGACCTTGTCCGAATCGAACATATTTTCGGGGGCGAGCGGATCATCATCTATTACGTCGCCGAGGGCCGGGTCGACTTTCGGGAGTTGGTCAAGGTGCTCGCCTCGGAATTTCAGACCCGGATCGAAATGCGGCAGATCGGTGTCCGGGACGAAACGAAGTTGCTGGCCGACTTCGGTGATTGCGGCAAGGAAGTCTGCTGCAACTGGTATTTAATCGAAATGCCGCCCGTGTCCATGAAAATGGCGAAGCTTCAAAAGGCGACCCTGGACCCCACGAAGATTTCCGGTCGCTGCGGTCGCCTCAAATGCTGTTTGCGTTACGAATACGATCACTACGTCGACGCCCAAAAGGAATTGCCACCCGTGGGACGCCGGGTCAAAACCGAGGAAGGCGTGGGCAAAGTCATTGGCCACGAACTCCTGGCCGGCATGATCACGGTCGACATCCCCGAAGTGGGCCGGAAACTCATCAGCCCCTCCACGGTTACACTGCTCGAAGATGACCGGAAGGGGAAGACGAGAGTTGACAATTGACAATCTCCACCCTCCCCTCCTCCCATGTTTTTTCAGCAGCCGATTTGGTTTCTCCTGTTGATTCCGATTGCCTGTTCGCTGTACTTTTGGCGGATTCCGTCGAAGGTCCTGTCGGCGTTGCGCATCGTCGCGCTGCTTTTGATCATCCTGGCCATGGCCGTGCCGATGGTTCAATTGCCTACTCGCAGCGGGACCATCGTCGTCGTCGCCGACCGTAGCCGGTCCATGCCCACCGATGCCAAAGAGCGGCAGCGGCATTCGATCAATCTGCTCCAGCAACACGTCGGCAAGGAAGACCGGCTCGGCGTGGTTTCTTTCGGGGCCCGATCGTTTCCGGATCGAATTCCCTCGGGGGTGGGTGCCGGCGAATTCAGCGATTTTCTCTTCGACGTCCAACCCGACGCCTCGAACCTGAACGATGCGATGGAAAATGCTTTGTCCCTCATTCCCGTAGGGGACAAAGGCCGGCTGCTCGTCCTGTCCGATGGCCGGTGGACCGGCGAAAATCCGGCCCAGATGATTTCCCGACTCGTCCAGCGAGGAATCGCCGTCGATTACCGTATCATGGAACGCCCCGTCGTGGGCGATGTGGCCGTCGTTTCCGTCGATGCGCCCGAGCGCGTTTTGCCCGATGAAGTCTTCAAAGTCGTCGGCTGGATTTCCGTGCCCGTCTCACAGGAAATCGAATACGAACTCCGTGACAACGACCGCATCGCGGCTTCGGGAAAGCGAGTCATGAACGCGGGTACGAATCGGCTCGAATTCCTACTCAAAGCCGCGGTGCCCGGTGCGATGACCTGCGAAATCAAGGTCTGGGGAGCCGACAAGGATCCCGTACCGGAAAACAATACGGCCCGAAAACTCGTCGGAGTGGAAGGCGATAAACCGCTGTTGCTCATTGCCCCCCGTTCCGAATCCGGCGGGGCGCCCTCATCCCGGTTGGCCGAAGTGCTCCGGGCCGCGGCCATTGAAACCGAAGTCACCGACGGCATCGGCGTCCGCTGGTCGCTGCCCTTTTTGAGCCGATATTCCGGGATCGTCCTGGAAAACGCCCCCTCATCGCAGATCGGTCCCCAGGGCATGGAACTCATCGCCCAGTGGGTCAAGGAAACCGGTTCGGGCCTGATGTTCACCGGCGGCAAAAATTCCTACGCACTGGGTGGATATTACCAATCGCCGCTGGACGAAATCATGCCGGTCTCGATGGAACTGCGTAAGGAACACCGCAAATTGGCCGTGGCCGTGGCAATTCTCATGGACTGTTCCGGCTCGATGGGCATGATGGTCGACGGTGGTCGGTGCAAGATGGACCTGGCGAACATGGGTTCCGCCGAAGTGCTCAAAATTCTCACGCCCATGGACGAAGTGGCCGTTTTCACCTGCGATACGGGCGTCCAGACGATCGTGCCGCTCAAGGCCAACACGAACCCCGAAGGCGACCGGGCTCGCATCTTGAGCACGGGCCCCGGCGGCGGCGGAATCTTCGTGTACACCGGTTTGCTTGCGACGACCAAAGCGCTCGCCGGCGCCAAAGCGCAGACGAAACACGTCATCCTGTTCACCGACGCGGACGACACCGAAGAGCCCGGCGATTACATCCGTCTTTTGACCGCCTGCAAGAAAGCCGGGATGACCTGCAGCGTCATCGCCCTGGGCACCGAAGCCGGTTATACCGCCGACCTTTGCAAGGAAATCGCCAAAGTCGGCGGCGGCAATATTTATTTCACGGAACAGGCCAACGATCTGCCCCGATTGTTCGCACTGGATACGTTCACGATTTCACGCAGTACCTTCCTGGAAGATCCCACGCCGTTCCATTTCACCGGCGGCATGACCACGCTCACGGGCATGCCGTTCAAGGATCCCCCGAAACTGGGCGGGTACAATCTCTGTTACATTAAACCCGGCGCCATGCCGGGAGCCGTCACGGACGACGAATACAAGGCCCCCATCGTCTCATCTTGGCAGGCGGGGCTCGGCCGGGTGCTCTGTTATACGGGCCAGGTCGACGGACCTTTCACGGGGGGCATGGCGAAATGGGACCAGTACAATTCCATGCTCGCCAGTTTCGGCCGCTGGACCGCCGGTCGGGCCGAGGTGCTGCCAAACAATATGATGCTCACCCAAAAGATCGACGACGGAAGTTGCCAAATTCGTCTGCATCTCGATCCCGAGCAGGATAATTCCTTTGAGGCGATGCCCATGGTCACGATCCTGAAGCAGACGCCGGGCATCGGGCTCGAAACGGAAACCCGGCCCCTTCGCTGGCTGGAACCGGAACTCCTGGGAACGAACGTCGTCCTAACCGGCAACGAAACGATCCAGGCAACCGTGAAGATGACCTACGACGGTGTGGTCAAACCGTATCAACTTCCGCCCGTGTGTTTGCCGTATTCCCCCGAATTCCGACCGTCGGGAAGCGGCAAGGGAGCCGAAACACTCCGTCATCTCGCGGCAACGACCGACGGGGTCGAGCGGACGGAACTACCCGGAATGTGGTCCGACATCCCGAAGGTGCCTCGGTATTTCGATCTTTCTTCCTGGTTGCTGTACGCCGCGATTTTCTGCCTCGTGGGAGAAATTTTCCAGCGGCGTACCGGCTGGATTTCCGCCTGGGGAAAACGCCTCGCCGCAAAAGTCCGCAAGCTGCCGATGATCCGGGAATTCGACCGGGAAGAGGAACAGGGCCCCGAAGAACGCGAAAAATCAGTTTCCGTCTTCCGTAAACTGTCGATGCGCCGCGAACGACGCAAAATGCAACAGGAAAACACGGACGCTTCGGCACCGGCGGCCAAAGCGGTTTCGGGTTCCGCCGCCGTAAAGGAAAAAGAGCCGGAAAAAACGGCCACGCCCGGCGAACCCGGCGGCGTTTTCGACGCGCTGAAAAAAGCCAAACAATCCTCCCGAAGCCGCACCGGAAAAGATTAGACCTCAAGATTCCCAAGTGAAGAGCAACGTAACTTGGGAATTGATTCCGCCGACGATCGCAAAGCACATGAAACGCACCGTACTCGTTCTATGGGCGGCATTTCTCGTCATGCACGGTTTTTATTTCGTGCAGGCGATCCGGGAAACGCCGTATCAAACATGCTTCCCCCTGGCCGGGTTCGTTTTCGTGCAAATTTTCTGCCTGTGCGGCGTCGTGTTTTTGTTTCTAGGCCGATTGTTCAAAGGACCCCGGCGATATTCCGCGCTGGCGTGGCTGTTGTTGGCCGGTTTGCCCGTTTTCATCTGGTATTCGCAGGTTACGCTTGCCTTTCAGTACATGGCCGCGAGCCGGGACCGCACGCTCCGGCCGACGCTTTATCTTCTCAGCGCGGAACCCATTGGGACCGCGCTGCACGAGGGAATCGCCCGCTTCACGGCCCCGAATCGACTCGAAGGCCGGCGTACCGTCATGCGTTACGGAAAATTGGCCGATCCGCACCGAGATCTCGAATCCATGGACGCATTCGTCGAACACGAAGAAACCTTTCTCGGACGAAAAATGTCACGGAAGTTACCCTGGATACGAACCGCGTTTTTCGGTCAGCCCGGCGTCGCCGTTCGCGGTTACGCTTACGCCAAGCCAACGTTTTTGCATTATGACGACGAAAAAATCGACACGGAAGGTTTTCCCCGCCTGCGTTACGTCGATCTTCACGAAGCGTCGCACTGCATCATCTCCATTCCCGGAACGCCCGGTTTCGAATCCAGCGGTCCGCCGATGCTGTTTGTCGAAGGTTGGGCCCAGTCCCGATCCGTAAAAAAGGAAACGCTTTTCCAACAATGTCGGAATTTGCGCAGCAACAACGAAACCCTGCCAATCGAAGAAATGATATCGAACGAATATTATAACCGCCCCGACGACCGCATCTACACCCAGGGCGGCGCGCTCACGGCGGCGTTGCTCGACGAATTCGGACCGGAAAAGTTCCGTGAACTTTACCTGAACACGAACCGAAAAAACCTGGCAGGCGACATCAAACGCGTTTACGGCATGACGCTGCATGAGCTCGACGCCTTCTATTGGAATAAAATCGACGAAGCGCTGATTCGGAATTTCGAAGCCGCAACGGCCCGCCTCACGCCGGAGGAAAAGTCGCTCTTGGAGGAATGCCGCGAGGCCGTGGAGCGGCAAACGTCGGCGTCCTGGGAGTTGCTCAACCACGCTCATATTGAAACGGAAACCGTGAACCGGTGGTCCGGCGGCAACGAGGAGCCCGCGACCGTGGAAACGAAAACCGAAATTCGCACCCGGGGGACGATGCGGATCGACTGCCGTGAAACATCCAGCGGCGGTCGGAGCGTAGTTTACGATGGCATTCTTTTGCCCGAGGCGATGTATTCTTACAACGAAATCCGGTTCGACGACGAACCGGAAGCAAGCATCGACGCCGCCGCTTATCGAAAGCGAGGTGATAACCATGAACGGCGCCTTCTCCATGATTTGCGTCCGGAAACGATTTTTACGGGCAGTAGCGAAGAAATTTCCGATTATCTTTGGAAGCCCCCGGCGAGCACGGTCATCGAAATCGTTCGGGCCGACGACAGCAAGGTCGTGATTTCCGCTGCGGCTCATGGAGGCAACCCGAAGACCATGCTCACCTTCGACCGGTCCCGGGATTGGCTCCTGGTTCATGCGACGCTACTTCAATCGCTCCCGAACGGCGAACAATACGAAGAAGCGGAAACGCGTCATTACGCCGGCACGCTGGACGGCGTGGCGCTGCTGAAAAAACGGACGTATCTTCGCCGCCACGGCAGCGCGGCGGCGCCGAAAACCTTCACGAGCGAAGTTGTCATTACGAAAATGGACGCCCGGCCCGACTTCCCGGCGGCGATCTTCGACAAGGAATCGCTGCCGCTTCATGAATCACTGACGCTCGCGCCGCTGCCGCCCGACCCGATGGACTCGCTTTACCGCCACTGGACCGTTATCGGACTCTGGCTCCTTGCGGCGGGAATGTTGTTTCGGAGACAAGCGTCTCAAGACCGGAAGAAAGCGATCGCTCGGGAAAAGACCAAGATCGCAATGGAACAAACCGATCACGCCATCGCGATTGAATGACCGCTTTATGTCCGTTCGCAGTGCGCGCAGCCGTACTTAAATATCGTTCGACAAAAGAAAATGCCCGAAAAAAATCTCTTCCGCATCATCGTCCTTCTCACTCTGGCGTTTTTCGCCACGGAAACGTTTGCACAAACGCCCCCCGAAAAAACGCTCCTGCCGGGCCAGATCCCCCGGGTCACCCGGTCCGGCGGCACGATCTATCGTTGCCTCTTCGACGCCGCCAGTGATGCCCTGGATTCCGACGGCTGGCCCGATTACTGGAGCCGAAAAACGGGCGGTGACCGGGACATTCTTTTCCCCGACTACCTTGAAGTGACCATCGCGGAAAACGACAACCCATTCAGCAACAATGTACTCCGTATGAACATTCGGGGAGGCGGTGCGGCGGTTTTCTCACCCAAAATCCCCGTCCGACCCGGTATGAGCTACGGCGTTTCAGTTTACTTCGCGGCGGAAGATCTCGTTCACAGCGATGTTTTCATCCTCGTTTCCTTTTACGGCCCCGACGGTGCGGCGCCGCTCAGAAGCGTGATGTCGGAAACCCAGCGGAACACCCGGGGCTGGCGGCAAATCGCCGTGGGTCCCCTCGTGGCCGACATGCCCGATGTTCGCTCCGTCTCCGCGGGTTTGCTCGTTTTGCCGACGAATCGGCGCAACGATTTTGATGCAACCGTCGAATTCACGAACCTGGAAATTCGCGAAAGCCCCACGATCGCCCTGACCGTCTCCGGCGAAAATCACCTTTATTTCAGTCCCCGCGACGTTTCCGTCGACTGCCGCATCACGGGTATCGATCCGAGCCAACATGCCGTGGATTTCGTTCTCGAAGACCCTTTCGGACGTGTTATCGCAACGAAAAAATCCGACGTTCTCATCGGTAACCGGCCCGCGGCGCAGTTCATCGTTTCCGACGACGATTTCGAAAGCGTCTACGTCGGCGTGGCAACGTGGGAAAAATTGCCGATTATTTCACCCGGCTTTTATCGGGTCCGCGTCGCCACGCCGGAATCCTTCGTTCGGGCTTTGAAACTGCCGCCGGGCGTGTTCTATGAAGATCCGTTCGAGCATACCGCGCCGCTCACTTTCGCCGTGCTGCCCGCCCAGGGTGCCTTTCTGCCCGACGGAGAATTCGGTTGGAACCTCGACGGCTGGACCCACGACGAGGTATTCAAACGCCTGAAACTGTTGCGACAATCGGGAATATCTCGACTCAAGCTGCCCGCCTGGTTCCCTGGAGATGCCAAGGCCGAAGACCGCAAGCGTTTCAACGATCTCTGCGATCTTTTAGCGCGACAACAGGTTCATCTCGTCGGTCTTTTAAGCCCCGTGCCGGATTCCGTGCGAAAACAAATCCGTTTCGGGCAAACCAACGCCCTTTCGGTTTTTTCGCTGGAACCCGACGCTTGGAACACAAGTCTCCAACCCACGTTGCAAGACCTTTCATTGCTCGTCAAAGACTGGCAATGGACCGCCGACGACGATCTTTCCCTGTCCACGATGCCCGGTTTCGTGCCTGTTTTCAATCGCCTTCGGAATGCTTTCGACAAGAATAATTACGGCCTGGGAATCGGTTTGGCCTGGGATTGGAACCAGGAACTTCCGCCGCGATTCGAGGAGGAGCCAAGTGAAACCGCCGCCTCTCCTTCGCCGATCCGACCCGGTGAGGCGAGCCGGGAATTCGTTGCGCTGACATCGACCGACGTTCTCACGCCGGAAGAACTCGAAGCCTTTCTCACGGGAAGCGACGAAACGGCCATTCGCCGTTTCGTCACGCTTACGCCGCTGCCCCGAAGCGATTACGAACTCACCGAACGGGTCAACGATCTCGTACGCCGCATGGTCACGGCCAAAGCCGCAGGCGTGGAGGCCGTGTTCCTGACCAAACCGGTCGACGACCGGATCGGCGTGCTCAATAACGACATCACGCCCGGAGAACTTTTCCTGCCTTGGCGAACCACGTCCACGCTCCTTTCCGGCCGGCGATTTCTCGGCAGCGTGGCCTTACCCAATGGAAGCCGGAATTTCAACTTCGATCTCGGTGACGGCCAGGCCGTGATGGTGCTCTGGAACGATCGCGCATCCTTGGACCGGCCCGTCGAAGAAACGCTGTACCTGGGCCGAAGCGTCGACGCCATGGACGTCTGGGGAAACCGTTTCACCCCGGAATTACGCGGCCGGGAACAAGTGATCCCCGTGGGGCCGATCCCGCTTTTTCTCACGGGATTGAACGCCGACATCGTCCGTTTACGATCTTCGTTTCGGTTTGATGTAGCAAAAATACCGAGCGTCCCGAATCGGGAAAACAAGATCCCCTTCTCTTTCCGAAACGATTTATCCACACCGATTTCCGCAAGGCTCACCGCAAGGGGACCCCGGCCCGGCGACTGGACTTTCACGCCGGAAACACAATCCCTGCCGGCCGGGCCGGGAAGCACGGTGTCCGATGAGTTCTCGGTCACGCTTTCCAATGCCGCCAATTACGGACGCCAACCCATCCGTGTCCGCATGCAAATCGACGGGGCCGAAAAACTGGAGTTCGACGTTTACGGCGAAATCTTCATCGGCGATCCCGACGTGTTCATGGAATTTTCGTCCAGGATGACACCCGAGGGCGATATCGAAGTCACCCAGGCTTTTATCAACAACGGCGATCGGGCTCATTCCTACTCCTGCCGACTTTTCGTACCGCAACGCCCCTACCTGCCTTCGTTCGTCCGCGGACGGGGATTCGGTCGCTGGGAATCGGTCTACATGATCCCCGACGGTCGGGCTTTGGTCGAATCGGGAGTCACCGAGGCCGTCCTCCGTGCCGCGCCCGTGGGTGGTCCCGCTTCGGGGGCACCTCCGATGGTTTACACAATTTCGCTACAAAATCAGGAATCGCCATGAAAACGACCCTGTACGACCGCGTCGCGTCCTTCCTGGTCGCCCTGCTCATCCTGCTCGGCGGCGGCGTGGGGATCCTCTTCGCCCTTTGGCTCACGGCCCAGGCCATGGCTCGCCCCACGGCCGTGCCGGTCGAAATGCTCGACATCGGCGAAGGGGCGGGCACCGACGCGGCCGACGAATACGACCCCGACGTGCTCCGGCCGGGACTTGAATTCGAAGAGGAAGAACCGACGTTACTCGAATCGCTGGAAACGGTCGTTAATATCGTTGCGAAAAATGAATCCGTTTTTTCCGAGTCGGCCCCGAGTGAAGATATGCTGCTCGTTCCCGGCGGCCGGCGCGGCGACGGCCGGACCAAGGGCGAAGGAACCGGCTTGGCCGGACCGCCCCGACGATGGCAGGTCCATTTCGGCAGCGGCATGACCGTCAAGGAATACGCCGCGATGCTCGATTCCTTCGGCATTGAACTGGGCGTCCTGAAACCCGGCGGTAAAATCGATTGCGTGTCCCGGCTTTCGGCGCCGAAACCCCGGGTCCGCGAGTTGAACAGCGGCGAGGAAAAACGGTATTACCTTACGCAGATCAAAGGGGAAACCGAGGCCGCGGACCGTGAAATCCTGGACGTCGCCGGGGTCGACCATACGGGCCGGCTCATCCTGAAACTGCTGCCGCCGGAATTGGAAGCCGAACTCCAACGTTTAGAGGCCGCCTTTGCCAAAGGTCGGGATCGACCGGTCAAAGCATCGTTTTTCCGCGTGATTCAAGAAGGCCAAAAATATCGTTTCGAAATCTATAACCAGGTTTTTTAACACCGTTCTCCTCCGTTTGACCCGGCTTCCTTGACGCCGGCCCGGTTTGCCAAAAATGCTCGCACTCGTCGATTGCAACAGCTTCTTCGCCTCCTGCGAACAGGTTTTCCAACCTCGTTTGGCCGGTCGCCCCGTGGTCGTGCTTTCCAATAACGACGGAATTGTCGTTGCACGGTCACGGGAGGCCAAGCGTCTCGGCATCCCCATGGGTGAAGCTTTTTTCAAGATCAAAAAGCTTGTCGAAAACGGCGGCGTGCACGTATTTTCGTCCAATTATGAGCTCTACGCCGATATGAGCCGACGGGTCATGCAGACTTTGAGCCAATGGACGCCCAAGGTCGAATTTTATTCCATCGACGAAGCCTTTCTCGACTTCGCCGGCGTGCATGTCGACGACTTTCACCAACTCGGCCGAACGATCAGCGAGACGGTATGCCGCTGGACGGGCATCCCCGTTTCCGTGGGCGTGGCCCCCTCGAAAACATTGGCCAAAGTCGCCAATGAAACGGCCAAGGCTCGGGAAACCGGCGTGTGCTGTTTGCTCGACGACGCGCAGCGCGAAGCCGCCTTGCAGGCCTTCGACATCGGCGACGTTTGGGGCGTCGGTCGGCGTTTGGTCGTTCCGCTTCGCCGTTTGGGTCTGAGAACCGCTTACGATCTGAGCCGGGTCGAGCCACTTTGGATGCGGCGGAATTACTCCATTGTCCTGGAAAAGACGGTCCGCGAACTTTCGGGGCAACGTTGTTTCGAGCTGGATTTACAGCCTGAACCGAAACAGACGATCCAGGTTTCCCGATCATTCGGGGAAACGGTCGAACGGCTCGAAGACCTCGAAAGCGCGGTCGCGACTTTCGCGGCGAAGGCTGCGGAAAAGGCCCGAAACCAGGGAAGCGTCGCTTCGGCAATTTACGTGCATATTAATACGAGCTATTTTCAACGGGACAAAGCCCAGTCGTATTCGCAAGGAGCCACGCAGACCATCACGGTTCCCACGAACAGTTCGCTGGAAATCGTCACCGCCTCGCGCGACATTCTCCGGCAGATTTACCGACCAAATCATCCATACAAAAAAGCGACCGTCATCCTGCTCGGCCTGCGCGACGCCGAGGCTGCCCG
>JBEBTM010000019.1:0-19818 GCA_040393745.1 Thermogutta terrifontis
GGGAGGCGGCTAGGCGAATGCAATGCACGAACAACGAAAAGCAATGGGCTTTGGCGTTGCATAATCACCATGACACTTTTGGCACCTTGCCGCCGCATGGAACCCAAAGCAGTAAAATGCTCGATGGCACCGCGATCGTGCAAAGCGGTCCCGGCGCATTGGCAAGGGCGTTGCCGTTTATCGAAGCCGCGAATCTTTCGTCGAGTACGGACTTCTCGATCAACCTGTTTACCGGTTCGGGTTCGGGAACCAATTCCTATTACGACGAAGTCAAGGCGACGAATCTGCCGGCTTTCAGATGCCCGAGCGACGGGGAGTTTCCGGTCATCGGCGGTTCCTCGACGTTAGGAACAAGCGCTCCCGGCAGTTATGTGGTCTGCGTCGGCTCGGGAACCGGGGATAACGGCCTGAACAGTCAGGTCAACGCCTCGGGAAACTTTATTGTAACAGACGGTGCCTTTTACCGGGTGCCGAACGGAACGTCCGGAACCAGCACTCACGGCATGATCGGGCTCGAATCCATGACCGACGGGACGAGCAATACGGTCATGCTTTCCGAAACGCTTTTCGGAAGCTCCGGCCTTGTCGGTGGCGTGGACCTGGACGGAATGGATGCTTCAAGCAAAGCGAACATCTTTCAGCGAGCCCTTTTTGACGGAACCCAAACAGGTGGAGGAGACGCCGGTGAAAATGAAGACATGGTTGCCTTCTCCGCTTCGGTGACAAAGACGCAAAACAAACAGGAGCGGGGTACGTGCTGGCTGTCTCACCGATGGGATCATTCGGCTTTCAACGGATACCTGACCCCGAACCAGGCGAATGCGTGCAATTATTGGAAAAAAGGGTCGGGCTACGCCTTTTTGAAAGCGACGAGCAGCCATGCAGGCGGAGTGAATGCGGCCTATGGAGATGGCAGCATCCATTTCGTCGGCAACACGATCGACCGACTCGTTTGGGCGAATCTTTCCACGCCGGGTAACGAGATTACGGAAGATAGTTTTCAATAGACGGGTTGCATTCGGTCGGCAAGAAAGTATTTTCGCAACATATTTATACGATACTCCCATGGCTTACTCCGTTTTTCGCCGTGTTTTTTACGAACTCCATCTTTGGTTGGGCATTCTCAGCGGCGTGATTCTCTTCGTCGTTTGCCTTACCGGTACGATTTTGGTGTTCCGGGATGAAGTGCAACGAATGGCCGAACCGGCCAAATATTTTGTGACAGTACCCGAAAACGCCTCGCCTCTTTCCCCCGACGATTTGATCGCCAAACTCGAGGCCGCCAAACCGGGCATGAAGGTTTCCTCGATCACGATTCCCGAACAAGCAAACCGAACCGTAATCATGAATCTCGCATCGCCGGGGCAAGCCGGTGGAGGTCGTGGCCACGGCGGACCCGGCATGGAAACTCGACAAGGCGGTCGCCCTCAGCGAGGAGAACTACTCGCCGAAGGGGAACGCGACGGTCGTGGTGACGTGGCCGAAGGAAGACGTCCCCAACGCGGCAAACGGCCCGAAGGTGAGCGGACCGCGGCTCAAGTCCCGGAAAGGGTTACCGTCGCAACTCCCGGCGGTCCCCAAGGTGGTCCCGGCGGAGTCGGCCGCGGTCGCAACATGGTTTATGTCAATCCGTACACCGGTGAAATCACCGGCGAAGGCGAAAGCTCCGTGACTCCGTTCTTCAGGTCCGTGCAGCAATTGCACCGTTTCCTGTGGCTGCCCCCGAAATACGGCAAACCCATTGTCGGTTACGCAACGATCATCTTTATCGTCCTTTGCGTCTCGGGCATCGTGCTCTGGCTTCCGAAGACCCTGAAAGCGTTCACGATGTGGAAAGGCTGGAAGCCGGGCCTGCGGATTCGCGTTCGCAAAGGCGTGTGGCCGTTTGCGTACGATATTCATAACAGCATCGGCTTTTACCTGCTCGTTCCGTGCCTGCTACTCGCGCTGACGGGACTTTGCTGGTCTTTTTCATGGTACAGGGACGGGGCCAGTGCACTGCTGGGCGATGAAATATTCAAAGGCCGAAGGCAACGGCCCGCGACGATTGAACATGTCACGGAACCCGGCGACCCGCTTTCCGTGTCGAAAATGATCGCCCTGCAGAGCGAGCTCACGCCGGGACGGGGCGAAATTTCCGTCTCAATCCCGCAGGACAAGGAAACCGCGATGATCATTCAAAAAGGCGGAACCGGCTTCTTCGATCTGGCGATCAAGGACAAAACGCAGTGGGACCGCTTCCAGGGTACGCCAATCCCGGTTGAGCATCATGGTAAGATGGTCGAGGTGGAACGTTTTTCGGACAAACCGCTCGGCGCGCAGATCGCGGCCTCGGTTCGGGGGGTCCATTTCGGAAACATCACGGGCATGTCGTCGAAGATTCTTTTCTTCATCGCCTGCCTTTTCGCAACGACATTCCCGGTGACGGGTGTGGCTCTTTGGGCGAAGAAACTCGCGTCGAAATACAAAAAACGGCATGCGGTCAAAGAAGAAGCCCGGAGTGAGACGGTCCGTTCGGCATCACAACTAAAAGTGGTCGAAGGAACATCAACCGAGGAAAAACCGACGAACGTGGGGCAGGCCAGTTGAGACCGTTTGTCGTTATTTGATATCGTCCAGTTCCGCACCGAAGAGATCTTCGATCGTTTTAATCAGCGGATTTTCCGAGGCCGCACGGAGCAAAGCCCCTTGTTCGGCCGTGGAGCGGACACGGGGCACGCGTGGTTCGAACTTTTGGGCCGCCTTCGCTTCAACGGTGCCCTCGACGAGAACGAATCGAAGTTGGACCGCCTTGCCCACGGCGTGATTCAGCAAGCCGCGAAGCTGCGGCGAGTTGGCTTCGCAAGAGTCTTTGAAAAACTTCTGCGAAAACTCGATGATAAAAATGTCGGGCTGTTCGAATCGAACGGCCGTGTAATTTCCAGCCCGGGTTCCCAGCGTACCGGGAACATCCTCAATCACGTCACTCCAAAGCTGTTTCGCTTTGGCATCGTTCATGCCGTCCAGCCCTACGCTCCGCGGCGCCGCGGCGGCCAAACGTTGCTGCGGTGTGATACTCTGTGGTGTCGGCGACGCGACAGTGGGAGCCGCTTTTGTCGGAGCTGTCTCCGACGGTGACGGAATGGCTCGCTGGACCGACTTGAGCGTATTCTGTGGAGTCGGCCCCGAAGGCGGCAAACTCACCGGACCCGGTACCGTACCTTCCTTGAGCTTGTCGAGCAGGACGGTAATCATCTGGAAATGGTCCAAATGGGCAATGCGAATCAGAGCCAATTCGGTCAGAACCCGGCCCTGCGTGCTGTAGCGCATTTTCGTATATGTCTGGTCGAGAATTTGCATGGCGGCCAAAATGCGGTGCAATCCGAACTGCTCTGCCATTTTTTGCGCTTCGCCCCACAGCGAGGGAGAACAGAAGAGCATCAAATTCGACGCCCCGCCCGACGCCGCGACAAGCAGGTCCCGGAAAAGCTGCAAAAGCTGCTCGACAAGCACGCCCACATCGACGCCTTCGTTGGCGGCAGTGTCCAGCTCGCTGAAAATCGTGGCCGGATCGCAGCGAAGCAGCGCGTCGAGCAGGCGGAATAAAAGCTGGTCGTTGGCCGTTCCGAGCATGCCGTGAACATCGGCTAGCGTGATATGCTCCGGAGCGAAGGAAAGCAACTGTTCGAGCAGCGACTGGGCGTCCCGCATGGACCCGGCCGCGCGGCGGGCCAGAATTTCAAAGACACCGTCCTCGGCCGTGACTTTTTCCTCCTCAGCGATCGTTGCGAGTCGGCCGGCAATGGCCGTGGTGTCGATGCCCGCGAAATCGAAACGTTGACATCGGGACAGAATCGTGATCGGTAGTCGGGCCGGCTCGGTCGTACAGAAAATGAATTTGACATGCTCAGGCGGTTCTTCGAGCGTCTTCAGCAGGGCGTTGAACGCTTCCCGGGTGAGCATGTGGACTTCGTCGATGATGTAAATCTTGAATCGGCTTCGACTTGGACAGACGGACGCATTTTGCCGCAAGAGTCGGATTTCGTCGATGCCCCGGTTACTCGCACCGTCGATTTCGAGGACGTCGATGTCTTCGCCCGTACTGATGCTCCGGCAACTGTCGCAGACGCCACAGGGGGTAAGCGTAGGGCCTTGGACACAGTTGAGCGATTTGGCGAAAATTCTGGCCGTGGACGTTTTTCCGACTCCCCGGGCGCCTGTAAAGAGGTAAGCGTGCCCGACACGCCCTGACGTGAGGGCGTTGGCCAAAGCTTGGGCGATGTGGTTTTGACCGATGAGCTCTTCAAAAGTCTTTGGTCTGTAACGCCTTGCAACAACCTGGTAGCTGCCTGAACCGGCGGAATGATCCTCTTCCGGCGAAAGCGCGGCAGCGGTGGCGGTGGGATTTTGCTTCGAGGAAGGCTTGGCCATGAGGGTGACTCCGTGTCGACAAAGGGGGCGGCAAAAGCACGATTCTACCAAATAATCCCGCATGAAGAAACGCCCGGACCATCGGAAAAACGCCTTTCCCATTCCGCAACGTCCGCCGGCCGCTTTCGAACGATCGGGTCAACCTTCGTCACCGGTCGGAGTCCAAACGGTGTAGGTGTTTTTCCCTTTTCGTTTCGATTCGTACAACGCTTCGTCGGCCCGTTCGAACAGGGTTTCAAGTTCCGTGGCGTGACATGGAAAATAAGAAGCTCCCATGCTGGAATGGATCATGTAGGCAACGTCTCCGAGCATGACAGGCACTTGGAAAGAACGGTAAAGCCGTTCGAAAACCTGTTCCGAGGCGGCGTCTTCATGGCCGCGGGCGCAGGTGTAGATGAACACGAACTCATCGCCGCCGATGCGCGCGACGGTGTCCGTGTTACGTAAATGATCCCGGATGCGCTTGCCGAACTCAATGAGCAGCGTGTCACCGGCACCGTGCCCCCAGGTATCGTTGACGCCTTTGAAGTCGTCCAAGTCAAGCATGACGAGGATAAAGGAATCGCCGTTTCGCGATGCCGAGGCGACATATTGCCGGAGCCGGTCTTCCAAAAGGTAGCGGTTCGGCAATCCGGTCAGGTTGTCGTGCATCGCCTGGTAGGCCAGGTTTTTTTCCGTCTGCTTTTGGAGCGTAATATCCGTAACGACGCCGATCATGCGGGTCGGTTTCGAATTGTCTTCCTCCCGGACCGGCATACCGCGGATTCGGACCCAGATGTCGCTTCCGTCGTGACGGTGGACCTGGCATTCCACGGAAAAGGATTGCGGTGGAATCTTTCCACTGAAAAGCGATTCCAGAAAAACGGCCTCGGTCGCATTCTCCGGGTGAACGATTTTCGACCAATTCGGTTTGAACGCCGTGCCGGTTTTCGTGTATCCGAACATTTCGAGAAGGCGATCCGAATACCAAGCTTCCCTTGTTTTCAGGTCGATATCCCAAATGCCGTCCTGGCTGCATTCAACGGCCAGATTCCAGCGGGTTTCGCTTTGATGCAATTCCCGTTCGGTTTGGCGTCGGCAGAGGATTTCTTCCTGTAAATCTTCCGTCAGGCGAAGAAGCCGGATTTCACGCTCTTTGAGTTCTTCCAGCGAGTTTTTCAACTGCTCGACCATGGAATTGAAAGCTACGGAGAACGAACCCATGAAATCGACCCGCTGCGAAAAATCGCCGCCGGCGACCTGCTCGACCTGCCAGGTCAGGTGCTTCAGGTGGGCTTGGAGTGTTTTCAGGTACCCCGCAAAGGCGCCGCGGACGGCGATCGTTTTATCGAAGTCGCCCGCCGCAAAATACCGGAGGATGTCACGAATCGAAGCGAGATGGGCGCAAAGCAGCGCAAAACCGCTCTGGTCACCGTCGTCCGGACCGGGGAGTGGCGGAACGGAGCGGCCGGCTAGAATTTGTTGCAGTAAATCAAGTTCATCCGGCTTTAAATCTCGCTGCATCGTTCGTTTCTCAATCATGGCAGGTGGGGAGGAGCAGAGACAATCCTCAGCCCTCATCATTCAGTCGGTTTACTTCAAAGCGACAGGTTCGGTCGCCGGTACACCAACAATCGACTTCTTTAGCGGCATATTCATCGCCGGTGTATTTGTAGAAAATGCCGGCGATGAATCCTTCGTCGTAATTGCAGACTTCGATGCCGATGTCGGGCAAACCGGAACAGTCCAAATCTTCGGACACGGTCAACACGAACTCACCCGCATCCGTGTCGGCTTTTTCGACACGTAAAATCCCGATGCCCAGTTCCTTCATGGTCCGTTGGAGTTCGGCCACAAAACCGTTCAGGGGCAATTCGGCGAACGGTTTCATATATTGTTCGAAAAAGTACATCCCGGCCAATTTGCCGGCGTCAAAGAAAAGCTTGTCGCATTCCTCCGTTCCATAACGCTGTTCCAGCACGTCCCGGAACGTGTATTGCATCAGGCGATAGAGAACAAGATTGACGTTTTCCCCCAAATTCGGGCGTCCCGCCTCCAAGTCGCCGATAATGTCCCAAGTAAATTCGTAGCGGCGTTTGCTCATAGGGTTCTCTCCTTTCCGTGTGACGATTTATCGAGACCGGAGATCGCCACAAATGTCTTTTTTGTGGCGAGATGTCGAAAACCACCACCTCAGTGCCATCCTACCTGAAATGAAATAAAAGTCAATCATCATTTTTTTCCGGCATTCA
The DNA here is from genome assembly GCA_040393745.1 of Thermogutta terrifontis. GTDB lineage: Bacteria > Planctomycetota > Planctomycetia > Pirellulales > Thermoguttaceae > WRKP01. The sequence continues at coordinate 6,642 of JBEBTM010000019.1, forward strand.
TGAAAAATAATAAGGAGTTCGTCGCACACGCCGGAGATGTTTCAAAAGGGGCTTGCGACTGCTCTTCGAATCACTTAAACTTTCAGGCATGTTCAACATCCCCACCTTCAGCTTCCGGCAGCCGGTTGTTCGGCTGCGTGTCGATGACCCTTACGCCGAAACACGCCGGGAAATGCGACGTTTAGCGTTCCCTGTTCAATCGGGGCAGACCGTGGCCGTTACCGCGAGCAGTCGCGGCATCGCCGATCTGCTGCCCGTCACCCGAGCCGTGGTCGATCATTTCAAGGAACTTGGACTGGTGCCGGGAGTCGTGCCTGCGATGGGGTCCCACGCCGGGGGGACCGCCGAGAGCCAACGGAAACTCCTGATCGACGCCGGACTGACGGAAACCGTGCTCGGCTGCCCGATTCTTTCAACGACCGAAACCGTCCGGCTCAGCGAATTGGCCGTGCAAACGAATTCCGGAACGATTTCCTGTCCCGTACATTTCGACCGTTTCGCGTTCGAGGCGGACCATGTTTTCCTGGTCAATCGGGTCAAGTCGCACACCCGGTTTTCGGGGCCTATCGAAAGCGGTTTGCTCAAGATGCTCATGATCGGCCTGGGCAATCCCGAGGGGGCGAGCGCGTACCATCGGGCTGTTTCCGACGACCGTTTTTCCGTAGTGATCCGGCAGGTCGCGGATTTTTTATGCAAAAAAATCTCCGTGCTCGGCGGATTGGGGATCGTGGAAAACGGTGAAGGTAAAACGGGATTGCTCCGCGCGGCCGGGATTTCCGATTTGGTCGCAGAGGAGGAAAAAATGCTCGTCACGGCAAAAAACTGGACGCCCCGGTTGCCGTTTGACGATCTTGACCTTCTTTTCGTGCGGAAAATCGGCAAAAACATCAGCGGGACCGGCATGGATTCGAATGTTATCGGACGAAAGCACGACGACCACAAAGCCGTGACGGCGGAAGAGCCGAATATTCGCTGCATCGCCGTTTGCGGACTCACCGAGGAAACCGGCGGCAACGCCAACGGGATCGGCATGGCGGAATTCTGCCTGGGGTCGGTACTGCGGAAAATCGATTGGCGAAAAACGCGATTCAACGCCATGACGGCCAATCATGTTTCCGCGGCGATGGTCCCGTTGGATTTTGAAACGGAAACAGAGATCATCGAAGCCGCCTGGCTCACTCTGGGCCGACCCGATCCGGCGGCGATGCGCATTGCCTGGATCGAAGACACGCTCCATCTTGAAGAAATCACGGCCGGCGAGTCGCTGCGAGCTGAAATCGTGGCCCGGGGACTGGACATTCTGTGATACGACAAGGCGGGCCTCGTTGAACCCACTTCCTAACGGTATCGCCTCCGTGCGATGAGGTAATGGTTTGAAATGACCGTTTCGACTTTTGGCGATTGAAACGCCGTAGTTTTTTCCTCTCGCGATAAATCAGTAATTTTGCTATACTGCCGGCGGTTTCGGCTTTCGTGCCGATGTTCTCTTTGCCAGAACCGCCTATTTTTCAGAGTCATGATTATCCGCTGGACCCGAATTCTACCGCGTTTGTTGGTTCTTCTGCTTCTCGTCATTTTGGCCTGGTTTAGTCGGAATGCTTTGATTCGTTGGCAATTATGTCAGCAGATCGAGCGTCAAACCGGTACCGAAGCGAGGCTTGATGCGGTCCAGTCGGAGCCCACAGAAGGTCGGGTGAGCGTTTTCGGGTTGCGGCTGAGTGATCCCAAAGCCCCAAAGCGGGAGCTGTTGAGCACGGAAAAAATTGTTGCTCAAATGGATCGTAACGCCTTGCTCCAGCGGCAATTCCTGTTTTCCAGCGTGGATATCGAGGGTCTGCGTATTGCCGTGGAAGGAGTCGAAGGCGGCGACTGGGTGCCCGACAAACTCTGGGCCAAACTTAAAGATAGAATTCCCAAAGAGTTGGAGCCGATCGGCAATTTCAACTGGACGAGCTTTCTGACCGAAAAGCCCGAAGACGCGGCCAAGCAGCTTTTACGGCAACTGGAAACGTCTAAAACGGTGACGGAAATCCGAAACCGGTGGCCCAACGAGGTGCGGCAATTTGAGACCGGTTCCGAAGCGATCAAACGTCGGTTCCAAAGCGTCAAGGGCCTGTCCGGTGACATTCGGCAAAACGGCGATACGCTCCAACAGGTCAACGGCATCCTCGCGGAGCTTGAAGGAGCCGACCGGGAAATTCAAGGTTTGCTCAGTGCCATTGCCACACTGAAGAACAAGGCGCGGGATGACTGGAACAAGATTTCGGAAGCCGCCAAACGCGATCAGGTTGCCCTTCAAAATCTGCCGGTCCAGGGAATCAACCAGGAAGAGCTTTCAAAAACTCTTGTGGGGCCGGAACTTCAGGAGCAATGGGACAAGGCCCTGGCTTGGGGCGACTGGGCTCGGTCGCTCATGGTGCCCGTGGAACTGGACGACAGTTTTGTGCCGATCTATGAACGTTTCGGCTTGGAAACGCCACCGAAAACGCCGGGGGAGACAATCCATATTCCTTCGCTGGACGCCCAGCAGGAAGTTCTGGTCAAGAAAACGAACCTCACGGGCCAGATTCTTTTCGGCGACGTTCCCTTGTTTTTCAACGGCGTGATCGAAAACGTGGCTTATCCGATGACGATGGGACCTGAACCGACGGTCGCCCATTTTTGCTTTTCGGGGTCGGGAATTCCAACGTCGCCCTACATGCCGACCGGCGAACAGATTCTCCGAGAGCAGGAGGCGGCCTTGGTGAACCCCGATTTGGCCCCCAATCTGTACGTCATGTTACGCGTGGACAGAATCGGGGAAAATGAGGAGGATTTGATCAAATTCTGTTGCCCGATTTACCGGCTGCCGCAGCGAACCCTGGGGCAACCGGGTCGATTGGAAGTTCTCGTTTCGCCGGGAGTGACGCGATTGGACGGCACACTGCTCCTACGTGGCGACCGGCTTTCAGGGCAAGTGCGACTCGAACAGGGGGGAATTCGCATGGCCGCGAAATTGCCGGATAAGGCGCAACATGCCGAACTCCAGCGGGTTCTGCAACAATCGCTCGGTTCCGTGACAGGATTCACCGCCGAGATTTTCATCGGAGGAACCCGGGAAGAACCGACGTATCGTTTTCAAAGCGACTTAGCCGAACGTCTCCAGCCGCAACTGGAAAATCTGCTCCGGACCGAATGGGAAACGGTTCGCAGGGAAGCTACGCAACTTCTCCAAACCGAGGCGGATGCGGGCTTCGCGGACCTGAACGCCGTTGTCCAGAACAAGCTTGATCCGACGTGGAAGGAAATCGATGGTCAGCGAGGCGATTGGGAACAGAAACTGGCCCAAGCGACCGGCGTACCGATCAGCCAACTCGTCCAATCGCAACGGGACAAGCTTTCGGAAAAAGACCGTCAGCGGCTGGATAAATTCCTGGCCGAGCCGACCGTCCAAGGGCTTCTGCAAAACAACGCCGGAGGAAATCCGACGACCGTGACGCTGCCGGACAACCTCGACCAAAAAATCCAGCGCGAAGCGGACCGCTTACAGGAAAAAATCCCCGGCCTGCTCGACAAGTTACGCAACCGTTGAACCTTACGGCAAACTCGTGCTTTCGCCACCGTCCCGGCTGGACAGGCTCATCAGAACCTGCGTGCTTGTCGTTTCGCTCACAAATCGGACGGCCCCGTCGCTGAGAACGAAATTGCAGCCGCCTGAATGGTTGCTGCCGAAACCGGAAATGCCGTGGCCAGCCATCATTCCTCGTACTTGGGCCGTAACCGAAACGAGCGAACCATCGCTGGATTTATAGAAATCCTGAGTGATTGTGTCCCCGTCTTCCATTTTTTTGCCCACATTCAAGGGCCAGTTCTCCGCCATGCCTTTCGCGCTGGCCAGTGGATTCATACCGCCTTGGCCGGCCTTGGTGCCACGGACCCAATTGTAATGGGCTCCATAGGAATCCCAGGCAATTTCCGTAACGAGGCACGTGTTCGATGTTCCGTCTGTAATGGACGAAAGTGACAGTCGGCCTGCGACGATCAGGACGCCTGTATTGGCATAGGGCCCCAAAGCGACGGGCCCCATGGAGAACACCGTATATTCCGGGTCGGTTTCATACTGTGCCCCCGAAGCCGGATTTACGCCCAGCGAGCCCGCGACACCGTAATAATGCGACGGATAACGGTCGTCAGCTCCGATGTCAACATGTTTTTTCGTGGCACTTGGGCAGGCCAGAGCCGGTATCCAGTGGGTTGCCAGACCCGATTCCAGACCGATTCCCGTACTGGAATCGGCATCTTCGTAAGCATCGTATTCGTCAATCTGGGATGAAATGGCTGTCTGTTCGATGAATGGGAGGAGTCGGACTCGCCAACTGGCCGTCTTGTCGGCCCATTCGTTCGTACCGCCATCGGATCGATAGTTGTCGTAAAAACTTTCCGGGGGCAAACCGTCGTTCGTATCGTGATAATTATGTGTGGCGATGCCGAGCTGTTTCAGGTTATTCGTACACATCATCCGCCTTGCCGCCTCGCGGGCCGCTTGAACGGCAGGCAAAAGCAGGGCGATCAAAACGCCGATGATGGCAATGACAACGAGCAATTCGACTAGGGTAAACGCTTTTCGGGACAGGACGGGGGTTCGCAAAATGTTCATATAAGCCTTCCGTTCAAGAGGGATCGAGAGTATGAAATTCGGTGGAAACAGTAAAAACGTTGCCGATTTCATTCTCGCCGAAGAACTGTCTGGATTTGTTCCGTGTAGGCAAACAAGGAAGCATCCAAACGGAAAGCATGGCCTGAAATACGAACATCCCCGGCGGCAAGGAATTCAGGCAAAGCGACCGGTTTGAGGCGGATGTTCTGCGAATGTGATGACTGAGACAAAAGACAGATCAATCCGGTTGTCGAAGCGAAAAAGAGCCGGCTATCCTGTTTCGACGGTTCATGCCCTTTCCATTGCATCTTGCCGGGACGCTGCCCATAGGGCTGCGCATAAACGATGGCGAGAAGCACGTCTCGACAGCTTGGCGGGCGGGGCGAAGATCGGAGAAAATCGATGGCGTCCCTCGAAGATTGGGCTATTTCGAGTAACCTTCGACGTGTTTCGGTATCAAAATCCCCAAAAACGGGGGTTTGAGCGAATTTATCCGGCTGGTGCAGTTTCTCAAGCCAAGAGCGGAGTACCTGCCGAGCATGTCGTTGCATGGTTTCCCGCAATTCGGGTGGCAGGTCGATCGAACGCCGCTGAAGGGTCTCCATGTATCGCTGAGAACGCTCCAAGATCTTTTGCGACAAGGGATTGGCGATATTGTCGGCATGAACAACCTTCGACATCAAGAGCGCGCAAAGCATCGCCATGGGGAGCAACAGGCGATGGTAAAGGGAATTGCGGCTCATATTTCGATGATCGGCGGCAAATGGCACTCAGGATAAACCGCCATTCTAATCCGAAAACGGGTGTTGTCAACAATTTTTCGGAGTTCAAGGCCGACGAAGACGCTACGGTTAAAAATGTCCGCAATTCGGCGGGTTTGTTTTTTGTGGTTCAAACGGTTGTTTGAATTTTTGAGTTCCCTCGCTTTCCAAGGCATATTCCGTTAAGTCCAGACTCGGAAATCGTCGATAATCGGGACAACGTCGGACTCTTATGTTCGTAAAACGGCCGGAAAATCTGCGTAATCGTCGTAGCTTATCACGATCGTCGCGGCGTTTTTCCTGAAACTGTCACAAAAACAGCGTTGTTCACTCCGAATGTCGATCCTTAATGAATGAAAGGCTTATCTCACTCGCCCAAAACAACCCATCAGCGTAAATCACGATAGCCCATCCTGATGAACCGGCATCGCTTACGAGTCGGCCAACTTCGGACCGCGATGGTTCCTTCGTCGTGAATTTTTTTCATTTTTACCTGTCCTGTATCCTAAAAATCGTTATGAAAAAAACTACAGCCAGACCTTGCGTCACATCGAATTCCAAAAAACACATCGCCCCCTGGAAGAAGATTGTTGCTGGTATGGTCATCGCGGCCATCGGAGCCGTAGGAACGTCTTTCGCCGCCGAATACACCGTCAATGGTACCACAACGCCAACGTTGGATGCGGCAATTACCGCAGCCTCAACAGGTAACGGCGGTGCTCAAGACAAAGCGCCCATCTTCAATTACGCTATTCCCACCGAAAGCAAAGGAAACCTCACCGACAACAGTAACGTTTGGAATTTCTCCGGAGTTACTTATGACAGCATTTCGCTGAATGGTGCGGCCGGCGGAACAACGCTAAGCACACAAACGCCGGGTTTTGCAGCCATGCGAATCCTGCAATTCGCCGGAGTCGGGGAAGTCGCGGTCAAAGGGCTTACCATTGAAAACGGTAATCTTAACGTTACGAACGGCAACGCCGTCGGCGCAGGGATGAACGTCGCTCCGGGAGCCTACTCCCTGACGCTGACGGACATGTTCTTCAACGATAACTCGTCGGCATCGACATCGGTGGCCCAGCAAGGAGCGTTCGGCGGGGCGTTGAACGCCTATGGAACCATGACGCCCGGCGCCAACGCGGTTCTGAGCAATGTCAATTTCGACGGCAACCAGGCCGTCCAAGAGACAAGCGGCAACGGCACCTACAGCAGCGCCCAGGGCGGTGGCGGTCGTCTGGCCGGTTATCAGAACGTCATCTATAACGGCGGCGTGATCGAAAACAACACGGCCTCCCAAACGAACGGCGCCTACGCTCACGGCGGCGGCTTCTCGTTGCACTGGACGGCGGACACCGCATCCACGGCAACCTACGATCTGTCGAATCTGACAGTCACCGGCAACACGGCTGGGGCGGAAGACGGTTTCGGGATCGCTCGCGGCGGCGGTATTTACGTCGGAGCCGAAAACGACAATGGTGTCCGGGTGGACGTCCAGGCCAACTTTTCCGACAGCGTTTTCACTGGGAATACGGCCAATTCCGCCAACGGCCAAGGCGCCTACGGCGGCGGTCTTGCGTTGTTCACGATGAATGACGCGGGGATTTCCGCCAATCTCAACAACGCGGCCTTCGTCGACAACTCGGCAGTTGCCGGGACGGGCGAAGCTCTCGGCGGTGCCATTTACACGCAAGGCGACGTCACCTTCACGGGCAACACGCTTTTCCAGGGCAACACGGCCAATGCCGCACGCAACGCCCTGTACCTTGCCAACGGCGCCAATGCCACATTCGACGGTGGAACGCATCTCGACTATGACGGCGTCGCCAATGACGGCGCGGGCGGCATCGTCGCCACCAACGGCGCCATGGTCGCCCTGTTCGGCGATTACACCGGCCTGAGCAATGCCGCAGGCGATTGGCGTTATGACGGAGCGATCCGCGGTGAAAACGGATCGGCCGTGATCCTCGGAACCGTTCGTAATTTCGACTGGGACGACAGCGATGTTTCGACTCAAACCTATATTTCCACCCTCACCAACAACGGCCAGGTCATTCACCTGACCGAAGACTCCACGGCCGAATACTTTGTCGCCGACGATGAAACCTACGTCGCCAACCAGGCCCTTGTCGAGGGAACGACCGGCAGCTCCGCTCTCGTCAAGACCGGCAACGGCACCCTGGATCTCACTCAGGACTACATCGTCGTGCCGAACGGTTTCCGCAACCACCTGACCGGCGGAACGGAAATCCTCGGCGGGACCGTCGTCATCAACAGCAACCTGCAGCTCGGATCGGTTTGGGCCGCCGACTATGCCGACTGGCAGTCGAACAATTCCTCGGTCACGCTCGACGGCGGTGCCCTGCATTGGACCACGCCCTATGACGCCGATACACGCCAGCAGCCGATCGACCGTACGTTCCACATCGGCGAGTTCGGCGGTACGATCATCGTCGACGCCGACCAGCACTTGGAAATCAGCGGCGATCCGAACGACACCTACAGCACGGCGCTCGACGGTTCCGGCCAATTCGTCAAAGCCGGTGACGGAGCCCTGGAAATTTCCGGTGACGCTTATGATTTCGCCGGGAACACAATCGTCGCCGAAGGACGCCTTGAACTGACCATGGATCGTGCCGACGACTTGCGTTACGGAAACGGCGACGGCAATCTTTTAGTCGCTCCCGATGCGACGATTTCGATCGGTGCGGATACCGACGTCCAGAAAAACGCGGCCGTGGTTCGCGGCACCTATGAAGATTTCGACGGTTCCTACCTGGGACTCAACCGGGGCGGCGTATTCACCAACGCGAACGGATTCACCGTCAACGGCGAGATCGAAGCGACCGGCATCGAAAACGGTCTCTACTTCGGCAACGACGGCTATGACGGCGTGACGGGCAGCCCGACGGGCTTGACGCTGAACGGTACGATTTCGAGCGACACGCTGTATGTCGAAGGCGACTTCGTCGGCAATGCCGGTTCGAATTCGACCAGCAATGTCCGTGCGATTTTCGACGACAACGCCAGCTTCGGCGGAACGCACGCCATGGGTGAACTGCTCGTCCGCGGCGACACGACCATTACCGGCACCGTCGACGTCGATACCGACGCCCGACTGGCCCAGGACCTGACCGTGACCGGTACGGGTTCGCTGGAAGTGGGCGAAAATCTCTACGTCGGCAGAAACGCCAACCTGTCCAACGACGCTTCCGTCACGGCCGACGGCGACATCACCGTTTATAACGACGTGACCCTGCGGAACAATGCCGAAATGGTCGGCGGCGCCGATGTCAAGATCTACGGCAATGTCGATATGCGGCAGAGTACCAACCTGGAAGCCGGCGACGACCTCATCATCGGCGGCGATCTGGCCATGGGTGGTACGGCCATTGCCAGCGGTAAGAACGTCTCCGTCGACGGCGATTTCTCCGACATGATCAACAACGTCGTCACCGCGACCGATACCGTTTACCTCCTGGGCAACGGAGCCGGTCTCAACGGCAACGCGGATCTGCACAACCGCGTTCGCGGCACAATCAATGCCGGTGACATGCACGTCGAAAACGGCCTGACCGTTCAAGGCGGCCAATTGATGCTCGGCAACAAGGACGACGTGAACGGCAAGCTGATGAACGGCGACCTCTTCGTCGACGGCGATACGGTCATCGCCAACAATCCCAACGACAATACCATCACCGGATATGTCCAGGGACGCAATTTCCTGACCACCGGTTCGCTGGATACGCGGCTGAATACCGAGATGAACCTCGAAGGCGACGCCCAATCGTACGGTAATGCCGACATCTACGGCGCCGTCAACGCCGACCGCCTGACCGTCGGCGGACTCGACGTCGACGACAACGTCATCGTCTCCAACCTGACCGTCGGTTCCCACGCCGCGATCAATGTCGGTGGCGGCGGCAAAGCCGGTTCCGGCGACATCGTGGTGACCGGCGACGTGACCTACGTCAATAAACGTAACAACCTTGCCAACCCCGTGATCGACGACATTTCCAGTGCGGTCGTGACGGGCAACGACATGACCGTCGGCGGAACGTTCACCGACATGGTCGGCGCCACGACGGACCTCGCGGGCACCTTGGCCGTCGGCGAAGACGCCAATATCAACGGTAACGTCAATGCGAAAGCCTTGGAAGTGGCCGAGAACCTCAACATCACCGGGGGTGTCGACGCCGACGGAAACTCCATGGAAGTGAACATCGAAAAGCACACCGTCGTCAACGGCGACATGACCTTGCTTGACGGTGTCGACGCGGACGGCGAACCGGTCGGAGCGATTCTCAACGGTGAAACGCTGATCGTCCACGGCGCTTATGCCGACGACGTGTACAGCGACGTGACCATGTCCGGCCAGGCCTCGCTCTTGAGCGGCGCCGAAGTCAAAGGCATGCTCACCGCGAACGGCGTCTACGTGGTCGGCGACCTGAACGTCAACGGCGGTTCTGTCGGCAGCATTTCGGCCGACAAATCCATGGATAACGACATTGTCGTACGTGAAGGCGGCCTGAACCTGACCAACGGCCCCGCACCGGATGAATTCCCCGGCCAGATTTACGGGAAAGACCTGATCGTCGACGGCCTGTTCACTTCGGAAAACAACACCTTGGCGGACTTCAGCGGCGGCGTCTACCTGCTGGCCGACACGGGAACCAACCTGATCGGCGGCACGTTCAATGGCGAAACCCTGTACGCCGCTTCGGATGTCGACGTTTTGAACGGTGCGAACGTCACCGTGCTCGACAACGCCAAGTTCGACATGAATCTCAATGTCGACGGACGCATGCTCATCGGCAATCAGTTGCTCGTCGAAGGCGATTACACCAGCGGCGACGATGCCCGCGTCTATGCCGGTGGCGGTGCCACTTTCATGGGCAGCGCCGATCTCGGCGGACGCCAGCACTTCGACACGATCGACGCTCGCAACGGCCTGAATATCCAGGACGGCGCCTTGACCTTCGTCGGCGGCGGCAATCCGTACTCCGGCAACATCAGCGTCCAAGGCGGCCTGACCATGGGAACCGGCGCCGCCGATGCGGACGTTGCCGGCCTCGCCGGGAAGAACATGACGGTCGACAGCATGGACCTGGCCTTCAACAGCGTGGTCGCCCTCAGCGGCAAAACCACGGTGACCGGCGCCAACGGCCAAGCGTCGCAAATCGACGGCATCTATGTCGGAACCGACTTCGAAGTCCTGGCCGGTGAAACGGACGCTCCCAATGTCGTCAACGTCGGCGACACGGCCGACCTGACGCTCCTGAAGGGCGAATACATCGGTCAGCGGGACACCGAATTCAACGCGGACGGCGTCGATCTCGGATTCGAGGAAATCTACCTCGTCGACAACGCCTCGCTCGAAGGCGGCAACTTGCGGGGACAGCAAACCGGCGTCGACGGCGACGATAACCCGGTTTACGGCGGTCTCCGGGCCGTCCAACTGGACAACGAATCCACGCTGTCCGGCGACCAGCTCCATGTCAGCGGAACCTACGCCGACCGGGCCGGAAGCGTCGTCAACCTGGATGGCCGCGCGACCTTCGACAACACGACGATGATCACATCGCAGGATTTCAACGCCAACGGTATCACGGCGAAGGAATCCCTGGTCGTCGCGCCGGGCGCCGATGTCAACGCCCGGAACGGTGACGGAAACAGCGATATCGCCGGTGATCTGGCGATCGGAACCGGTGCGAGCTTCACCGCCAACGATCTGCGGGTCGACGGCGAGTTCTCGGACACCAAGACCAGCTTCACCGACCTGTACGGAAAAGCCTCCTTCGGCGCCGACTCCACGATCGCCGCCCAGGGCGACGGCGGATATCCCGGCTTCTTCTCGGAAGGCCTGGAAACGGACGCCGGTGTCAGCCTGACCATTGCCGAAGGCGCCTGGGTCGATACCGACGCGGAAGGCGACCTGACCGATACGACCATCGGCGGCAACCTGACCGTTTCGCCGAATGCTCGCCTCGACGCCGGTAACCTGTCCGTCGCGGGCCAGTATGCCGATCACCTGAGCTCCCAGATTCACGCGGACGGAAAAGTCGAATTCGCCCAGGACGTGACCACGATCCGCAGCGGCGACTTCATTGCCGGTGAATTCGACAACGCGGTCGGGAAAGCCCTGTTCCTCGGTGAAAACGCCGATGTCACGGTCAGAGCCGGCAGCACGAACGACGGTGCCATCCACATGAACGACGGTTCGACCTATCGTGTCATCGCCGAAGAAGGCTTGACCAACAACGGCGTTGTCGTCGCCCTGGGTGCCGACCAGACGATCGACGCCAACATGAACCACAATGGTCTGGTCGTCATCGGGAATCCGCTGGACACGTCCGATCCCGGCAAGCTCACCGTGACCGGCAACTGGGCCAGCGGACGTGACAGCGAAGCGGTGTACGTCGTGGACAAAGCCGGTGATATCGGGCAGATCGAGATCGGCGGCGTCGCGGCTCCCGCCGAACGACGTGGAACCACCGCGATTTCCTTCTATCCGTACGCTTACTGTGACAACGAGAACGTCAAGCGGCTCGGTCTCAACGCGAACCGGAACGACCTGATCATGGTCAAGGCGGATGCCGAGTCGGACGACATGGCGTTCAGCCTGAAGAACGGCAAACTCAACGCCGGCAAATGGGGATTCACCCTGGACAGCTACACGGACGAGGATTTCCGTTACTGGCAGTTGAATTCCGAGATCAACACGATGGTTCCGGAACGTTCGGACCTGGTCCTGATGAACATCGTCGCCTTCGATCTTCCGAAGCACCTGAACGTGTCGGGCCCCTGGTTCCGCATGAAGGGCGGCAAATTGACGGACGATATGTCCAGTTTCCGCAACATGACCTTCCAAGGTCTCCAGATCGGCTGGGACAAGCAGATCACCGCCGCCCTGGGCAACGGCTGCTGGTACACCGGCATCTTCCTGGAAGGCGACTGGAACTACGGCCGCGGCAAGTACATGGAAAGCGACGACAAGGGAAGCACGGCCGTGGGTTCCATGAAGGCCAGCTATCGCGGCAACGGAACCGGCTTGTACGTTAACCGCTCTTTCTGCAGCGGATGGTACGTCGACATGGTCGGTCGCATCAACGTTTACGATTCGAAAGTCGAAACGACGATGAACGATCGCGAATGCCGGTCCGGCGACGATTATAAGGCCAAGTGGACGGAAACCCTTTTCAGCATGGCGTTTGAATTCGGCAAGAAGTTCGACATCAACCGTGGCCGGTTCACGTTCACGCCGTACAACCGCGTGATTTACACCAGCGCTCCCAGTCGGGACTACCTGGTCGGTTACAGTGACAACATCACGGGCGCCACGCAAGTTCTCAATGGAGCGGTCGACGCTTGGACCAACCAGCTCGGAGCTCGGCTCTACTGGAATTCCAAGGGTACGAATCGGATTCTCGGCAACGTGTATGTGGGAGCGGACTGGTACAAGGGCTTCTCCGGCGCGTTTGACGGAAGCATGCGAGACGTGGCTTCGACACGTCTTCAGCAGATCGAAACGGGCCGTCGTTTCCACAACTTGTCCTTTGGAACCGCGACTGCGGGCGTGACGATCAAACCGCGTCACAATGTGACGATCGGCACGGAAGTGGAAGGCATTTTCGGCGACGTGAGCGGTTGGTCGCTGAACGTATCGGGCCGCTATCGTTACTAAAAATTTTCGCGGAGGTGTAAACTTTCGCGAAGAGCGGTCAAGAGAGAGCAACGGGGCTCCGGAGTGCCAAGCATTCCGGAGCCCCGCTCCGTTCCGGCG
>JBEBTM010000020.1:0-19786 GCA_040393745.1 Thermogutta terrifontis
CATAGCACGAGTGCAGCAAAATGGTCAAGAGAAATAAAAAAGCACCGTGTTTTGCGGTAAAATATTCAAATCGTCTGAGGAATAGAACATCCGACAGAGAAAAGCAAATCAAGAAATCATTTAGTGGCTTTTTGGGCCTGCTTGTTTTTTTATTTCTGTTTTTCACTGCGGGTTTTTCATATTTCCTTTTCTTTACCGACGATCTGTTTTCTCGATGTTTTATGCTCGGGCTATCGCTAGTCATTTTTTTAGCCGTCATTAAACTAGGTTTTTATTCAAAACCGACATTGCTCACGGGGATGGAGCTTGCCAACGAAATGAAAACCTTGCCAGGCACGCGGTTGCGATACGCCGTCAAATCGAAGCCGGATCACTTTCTGTTTCACATAATCCTCCTGACGTTTTTCACCCTTGTTTGGACATGCCTTCTTTTGCATATCGTTTTCCTTGCCTATAGATTGTCGCGAGACGCAATCATGCAGAACATCGACGTTTTTTTTATCGCCAATGCGGCTCTAATACTGTTCTTGTCAACCGCGTTCGTCGCCGGAATCGTTGTCGCCTTTCCAAAGGCCAAAAAACTGAATGACGTTTACAGGACAAGCTACAAACACGGCGGCGACATCGCTCTGGAAGTGAGCGCCAGCCCGATTGTCATTGGAGAAGAACACGACTTTTTTCTAAGGGTATTCAATGTGATGCCCGGAACACGCGTCAAAGCGCTTCTTTGCCTCCGGGAAACGGTAATGATTTCCAGACGGCGGGAGCAGGACATTCACGAGCGATTACTTGTCAAGCACGCACTATTGTACGAAAAATATCCGACTGAAAAAGAAAGTGCGTCGAAGCCCCCGGAAACAATAAGACACGACCGACATGTCTACGAGCGGCTTTTTTCCGCATTTGTGTCCGAGAATGATTATATTCCGTCTCGAAGGCAGCATTATCCTTTTTCGGGAATCGATGATGACGCGTGGTTCGTGAGAATTGTCGTTTTCAGGGACGAGAGAATTGAACGAAAAAAAGATTTCCCCGTATGTCTGGCTTGCGATACTTTTCACGAACTCGCCAAAAACCATTGAATTTTGCAGGTCGTCTCACATGTTGAGGGGGCGTTTTTTTGACAGTATAACAGGATCGTTCGTATCTCCAAGAAAGGAAAAGAATCATGCTACGTAATCTCATGTTCGCTCTCTGTATTTCCGCCGCCTCGATGTGCATGGCGTCGGACCCGATTGCCGTCCTGTCCGTCAATGTCCGCTTCGGTTCGGCCAAGGACGGCGAGAATTCCTGGCCGCATCGCCGGGACGCGCTGCTCGAAGTAATCCGCAAGACCGACAGTGATTTCATCGGCGGGCAAGAGGCATTGATTCACCCGACGGACGATGTCAATCAGGTCAAATTCCTGTCCGAAAATCTGTCGGAATACGGCTGCATCGTCAAGAGCCGGGAGAAGGACGAGAAACAGGGCGAAAGCACGCCGCTGTTCTACCGCAAGGACCGTTGGACGCCCGATGCCGGGGAACAGGGCGTGTTCTGGCTTTCGGATACGCCGGAAATCACCGGCTCGAACACATGGAAAGGGCAAAGTCCCTGCCCGCGAAACGTCACCTGGGCCCTTTTCACCGAAAAGGACAAAGACGGCAAACCCACGGGTCGAGCCCTGTACGTTTACAACACGCATTTTGATCACGTCGGTGAAATCGCCCGGCAAAAAGCGGCGGACCTCATCATGCGACGCATTTCCGAGCGAAAAAACAAGGACGTCCCCGTAGTGTTCATGGGCGACCTGAACGCCTCGGAAAACAGCAAGTCCGTCCGGTATTTACTGGGTGAAAAAGTCGATTTCGACGGCGAGGAAAAAACGCCGCCGTTCGCTTTCCGGGACACGTTCCGGGTGCTCTATCCCGAGGAAATTTCCGTCGCAACGTTCAATTCGTTCAAAGAGCCGCCGGCCAAAGGCGGGAAGATCGATTACATCATGATCACCCCGGGGCCCGAAGTTCTCGAAGCCGAGATTATCCGCACGAAAACGAGCGAGGGACGTTATCCATCGGACCATTTCCCGGTCCGGGCTTTGCTGAAACTCGAATAACCGCCGCCGTTTTTTGAATTGACACCGTGCCGGTCCGCGATATAATGGGGGCTCCCTCCGTTTAACCCAACTCATCCCGGGTGGTATTGCCGCCTCCCGTTCCGATCAATCATGACCGACACCAATCCTGCCGTTTTGTATTCAGGAAACGAAGCCATTGCCCGTGGCGCTTACGAGGCCGGGGTAACCCTCGCCGCAGGCTATCCTGGCACGCCTTCGACGGAAATTCTTGAGTACGTTGCCGAACGTTATGCCGATTCGATTTATGCCGAATGGTCGCCCAACGAGAAAGTCGCCTTCGAAGTCGCCGCCGGTGCGTCCATGACCGGCGCCCGGGTCATCACGACCATGAAGCACGTCGGCCTGAACGTCGCGGCGGACCCGCTCATGACGCTGGCTTATCTCGGCGTGGTCGGCGGGTTCGTGGCCGTGGTCGCCGACGATCCCGGCATGCACTCCTCGCAGAATGAACAGGACACCAGGCATTTCGCCCGATTCGCCAAGATTCCGATCTTCGAACCTTCCGATTCTCAAGAGGCCAAGGAGTTCATGAAACTGGCTTTCGAAACGTCTGAAAAATACAACACGCCGGTCATCCTCCGCAGCACGACCCGGGTTTCACACTCCAGGAGTCTGGTCGAGCTCAATCCTCGTCAGAAAACGGACCGGGACATCGAATTTGAAAAGGATCCACCCCGATTTGTGCCCGTCCCGCTCTGGGCCCGCCAGATGCGTGTTCGCGTGGAGGAACGCATGGGGCGGCTCCAAAAAGACGGATCAACCAGTCCCGCGACCAGAATCATCTGGCAAGATAAAGACTTAGGAATAGTCACTTCGGGCATCGCCTATCAATATGTCCGAGAGATTTTTCCGAACGCGTCCGTGCTGAAACTGGGAATGTCGTTTCCCTTCCCCGACGATTTGATCCGTGAATTCGCCCAAGGCGTGAAGCGGCTCGTGGTCGTGGAAGAGCTCGAAGATTTCCTCGAAGAGCATATTAAATCGCTGGGCATCAATTGTGTCGGTAAACCGATCGTGCCACGTATCGGGGAGCTTTCGCCCGATCTTTTGGCCGAGCGCAAGAATGTTCTGGAAGGCGGAAAGGCGGATTATGTGCTGCCAACGCCCAGTGCCGTGGAACCGCTGTCCCTGCCGGGCCGACCTCCGGTGCTGTGTCCGGGGTGTCCACACCGGGGAATTTTCTACGCCCTGGGTCGACTCGACGTGGTCGTGACCGGGGACATCGGATGTTACAGCCTCGGCGTTTTTCCCCCGCTTTCCCGGCTCGACACGATTCTTTGCATGGGTGGCGGCGTTTCCATGGCCCACGGCATGCAAAAGGCGGGCAACAAACGAAAAGTCGTGGGCATGGTCGGCGACTCGACCTTTTTCCATTCGGGCATCACGGGCCTTTTGGACATCGCCTACAACCGGGGCAGTTCAACGATTATCGTCGTTGACAACCGGATCACAGCCATGACAGGACACCAGGAAAATCCCGGTAGCGGCAAAACGCTCATGGGAGAAGAAACGCCGGAAGCCTCGATTGAAGAAATCGGCCGGGCCTGCGGGATCAAAAATGTTCGGACGCTCGACCCGCGTGACGTGAAAACGGCTGTGGCAACGCTTCGTGAGGCCACGGCGTCGGACGAGCCTTGGTTGATCGTCTCGAAAGCCCCGTGCCCGCTGCACTTGCGCAAGCCGTTGGGGCCCACGTTGACGGTGATCGACGAAAAATGCAAGGATTGCGGTGCGTGCCTGAAGTTGGGCTGTCCGGGTCTGGAACGCATCGACAACACCGTCCGAATCAACGAACTGCTCTGTGCGGGCTGCGAAATGTGTAAAAATGTTTGCCCTGTAAAGGCGATTGAGTGAAATTGGTTATTCTGCATTTGAAAAAACTTTAATCATCCTCTCTCCACAAATCCTATGTTTATTGTCAACACGGAATACGTTCCCGGCAAGCGGGTTTCCAAGGTCTTGGGGCTCGTTCAGGGCAGTACGGTGCGAGCCAAGCACATCGGTCGGGACATCGCGGCCGGCTTAAAAAATCTCGTCGGCGGCGAACTGAAAGGTTACACCGAACTGCTCAACGAAAGCCGGAACGAGGCCATGCGTCGCATGGTCGAACAGGCGCAATCCATGGGAGCCAACGCGGTCCTGAACATCCGCTTCGGCACCAGCGCCATCACCGCCGGCGCTTCCGAACTGCTTTGCTACGGTACGGCGGTCATCCTTGAAGACGCTTGATGAAACGATCTTCAAAAGGAGCCTGAATCATGAATTCAAAGATAGAAAAAATCGCCTACGCTTCGACGTTCGTCATAGCTTTCGGCTGGCCGGTATTTATCCTCCTGCTGGTCCTTGCCGCGGCACTCTTCGGAAGTGATTCGCCTGTCATGAAAGGCATGGTGATCATCTTCGCACTTTATTTCATCACCGCCCTCCTGTCGCCGTTGATTTACTCCATTTTCGGCGTGTGGATCGAACGGATCCATTTCAGGGCCTTGGAGCGGGAAGAGCGGGAATTGTCGGACATGACGGTTTCCGACTTGAAAACGCTCCCGACGAACTGGAAGGTCACGAAAACGTTTTTCGTGTGCGAAAACGTGGTCGTATCGAACGATTATTTGAAGCGGTTATTCTGGACGTTCCGGAAAATCGTGGGCGGACGCTCCAACGGCTTTACACGGTTGGTCGAACGGGCACGGAGGGAAGCTACGATTCGGATGATGCGTCGCGCCCGGGAGTTCGGCGCCAACGTTGTTTGGAACGTCCGGTTCGAAACAACGATCGTCTACACCAACAGCAGCGGCGGTGGCGATGGCAGAAACGGAGCGGGCGTCGAAGTGTTCGCTTACGGCACCGCATTTCGTGTCGAATAGAGCGTGTTGAGTAGAGTGTGTCGCTCGTCATTACTTTCACCATATCACAAACTTTCCCCCAATGATAACAAGCGTCGTTTTGGTCGGTGTCGGCGGACAAGGAATTCTTTTGGCCAGCGAAATTGTCGCGCAGGCAGCCGTGGCGGCCGGGTTTGACGTGAAAACGAATGAAGTTCACGGCATGGCCCAGCGAGGTGGATCGGTCACGGCCCAGATTCGATACGGGAAGACGGTGTTCAGTCCTCTCGTACCCCGGCGGACCGCTCAGGTACTCGGCTCACTGGAACGGATCGAGGGGCTTCGGAATCTCGACTTCCTGGCCGAAGACGGCCTGGCCGTGGTTTCGAGCCAGAAAATCATCCCCGTAACCGCTTCGACCGGGGGTACGCCGTACCCGGAGGTCGATGAAACCCTTCTGGCAAAGTATTTCACCCGCTTGGTTTATCTCGACGCCGTGGAAATCGCTACCCGGCTTGGCAATGCGAAAACGGCCAACACTATTTTGCTCGGAGCCATGTCCACGAAACTTGCCCTACCCGAACAAGCTTGGACTGAAGCGATTCGCCGAAGCGTGAAAGACAAATTCGTCGACATAAACATCCAGGCCTTCCAACGAGGCCGGGATGCTGCCATTGCCAGGAATTAACCCGTGACCACCCCGAAAAAAACATTCGAAGAATCCTTGGTTCGCCTTGAGGAAATCATCCGGCAACTGGACGACAACCGGACAGACTTGGAAAGCGCGCTGGCTCATTATGAGGAAGGTGTCGGACTCCTGAAAAGCTGCCACGCTCAACTGGATTCGGCTCAGCGAAAGATCGAAATCCTTCAGGGAACCGATGCCGATGGACAACCGATCATCCAAATGGCGAACGAAAACGAGTTTAAAACAGCGGCGATAATTGGCGAAGGGTGAAATTTGCCAAATGTTTGCAAAAAAAAGCAAGAGCCGGATACGCAACATTCCGACTCTTGCTTTTTTGTAATGCTGACCCGTAAAAACGGGAAAAAAACGACCTCTTTGCGATTTTTACCCTAGCCGGCGAAAATCCGACCGCAATCCCCACCGCAATGGATCAGCCGACAATTTCCTTGACCCTGACAAGTGTGTAAATCTGGCGATGACCCGTTTTTCGTTTGGAATTTTTACGACGACGAAATTTCGCGATAATGAGCTTCGGTCCCTTGGCGACGTTGAGCACTTCGGCGACGACTTTCACGCCGGTAACGGTCGGTTGACCGATGCGAACACTCTCATCTCCACTCACGGCAAGGACTTCAGGAAATTCGATCACCGTGCCCGGTTCCAGCTCGCCCCGGTAGTTGATCATGATTTTTCTATCGACTTCGACTTTGAGCTGACGGCCACCGTCTTTGATAATCGCGTACATTTTTCTATGCCGTAAAAGGAAATTCTGAAATGGAAAACTATGCCGTAAGGAGCGATCATTTTAACGTGTTAGCTAAAACGGACAAGGCCCCCCGGATCGGCTTTGGGGGCGTCAATTTCCTTTCCCGCTCTCCTTGACGACATATCGACTCAGATTGATTCCGCCCCGGAATTCTTCCTCGACCAATTGGAGGCGATTCTCAAGATGTTCGATCCTGCGGAGAAGGATGGGAACGATATTTTCCTCCTCAACGACCCGCTTTTGTCGGGGCACGCTCGGGTAGCCCAGATGGCGTGACAAGGCGGAGAAGAGCTGCATCGAATCACGATGGCGCGTGGCAAAGGCAATCCGACCCTCCCGCTCACCGAACAGGACCGGAACATCGGTTTCTCCAACTTTCTGGCGATAATATTCACTTCGGTAGAAAATCATGTCGGAAAGATCGACGAGCCCGATTTGGCGCCGGAGAATCGTGAGCCAGACTTTCCAATTCTCATCGTAAAGGTCGTCTTTACTCAGGATTTCCAGGCCTCGATCGTAACCTAACCGATTGCGACAGATCGTCTCGAATTGGTAAAAGAAGAGCCCCTGTACGGCGGGTTGTTCGCTGCGGTATTTTGCCTCTTTCGCCAAGATCTTCAGGGCGATGCGAAAATCGAAGCGACCGTCTTCACGCTCGCTTTCGGCCACGACAAAGGCTTGGTACGGCGTAAAATAGTGCCCGATGCGGTACATCGCCGCCGAGAGCACACCGGTGTGCTTCATGTCGGTCAAGAGAAAGTCCACGGCCAACGGAAGCTGCGTCGTGGTCAAGAGTTCGTTACGGATCGAGATCAGAAATTCCTGCGTGGAAATTCCGTCCTCCAAGGCCGCGACGAAGGCCTCGAAAAAAAACGCCTGCTCAATATATTCTTCCAAGGTGAGCATGAAAATCTCGGTGTTGAAATTCTCCACGGGGTAGCGTATCGCGGTTGCCCGGGGGGATTATTTAACTCTGCGCACGAATCATTCTGGCCGCATTGATGCAATAGGTTACTCCGGAATAAAGCGTTATGACAACGGTCCCCCAGAGCGAAACGATCCAAAGATAGAACACGGGCTTTTGCCAACGATTTTCACCGCAAAGATTGCCCAGGGTTTCGGCTACGAGGGATCGGTCCGACTGAGTTGTCAGGTACGTGAAAATGGCAATGATCGCCAAGCACTGAAGGGCCATTTTCCATTTACCGATCCATTTCGCGGAAAAATCGCCGCCGGACTTTTCGACAAACGCCCTCAGTGAGGTAATCAGCAATTCACGAGCGACGATGGCGACGACCATCCAGGGTTGAAGCATGAGCCAGCCGGGCAAACCGTCCGGCGCCCGGGAAATATTCTCAACCGAAAGCAGACAAATAAATACGCCGCAGATGAGCAACTTGTCCGCAAAGGGATCCATGATCCGACCAAACACGGTCACCTGCTTGAACTTCCTGGCCCACCAGCCGTCGGCGAAATCCGTCAGGGACGCCAAAATAAAGAGAAGCAGGCACAGATCGTACTGTTTGAAGGGTAAAAGCACAAAAATGGCAACGGCAAAAATCACGCGCCACAGGGTCAGGATATTCGGGACATTCATGGGTTCGTCAGGCCGGGTGAAAAGTTTTGGCGAGCAAGAGCATGCAGGCCCAATAATACAGTATACTTATTATATCCGCCGCTTTTCCGTGTTTCAAGATATTCAGTCACGAGGATTGCAAAGTCGCATTTCGCGAGCAATTTGCCCCAGATTTTATAGAGGAAATCATGGACACGAATCAACTTGCCCAGATCCCCGATACTTTTCAAAGCCTTACCGATCCTCGTCAAAAACATCGTCGTGGACAGGCGGAAAACGGAGTCGAATCGGATAATCGGGATAGGAACTTGGCATTTTCAGGCGTTTTCAGTTTGATGGGACATTACAAGTGTTTCGGCATAGTGTTTTCGACTCTCGTCATCCGATTTTTCGGACACCAAGTCGGAAAACTGTTTCAAATCAACCGGCTAAAGGGTCGTCGGAGCCTTGTGGTAATTGTTCCTGTCCGTATGCGAGGTATTTGCATGGAAGTAAGGACCTCAAAAAGTTTTTTGGGGAATCGCGTGCATTCAGAGAACAGATGAGGTTCGAACAAAAACTGGACGGAGTTTCTGATTTTAATTCCGCGCCGGAAATTAAGACCCATGTTATCAACACTTATTTAGACGGTAAAACCCCCGGTATTCCCGGAAAGGATTGATGAAACATGAATATACTCTATGAAATGATCGAAAGCGTATCCCAGTTACAGGAATACTATAGTAAGTATCAGTCCACCCCTCCCGAAGCACTCGTCGAGTTTATCCGGAATCATGATCCAAAAACCGTCAGAGTCGCGATCATAAAAGTTGTTGGATTTATTACAAGCTACGAGAGAGAGTGGTGCAGTTACGGTGGCCCAGCCAAAGTTTTTAGTGAAGGCCATGAATCTGCAGAGGCGGTAAAAACACTTTTAGACGAAGTTCCGGAAGTGGCTCAATATTTTATATTTTCGGACAATACGCTACAATATCGCGAAAGTGTTGCGGAGGAGGAACGCCAACGACTCCAACAGCATGCGGTCACCACAACCATCACGGATTCGTATTTGTAATGCCCGTGATGGTCTGTCCGGTCTCGAATGACAGTGATCCAAATGAAATGCAATTTGATGTCAAACTTCGTATGAGATGTGCGGCGATAATTGTCCATACAACCCGTTGTAACAAAAGTATCGCCTAAAGGCGAGGTTTTTTATACCACAGAATGGACAAGAAAACCGAATCAGATCGACAGCCCGGCGTGATGGAAGAAGGAGGCGATCAATCGTTTGTCATTGTTAATGTTCATCGTCGATTGCAAAAACATCAAATGACATTCATTTCCGTCGACGTCGTATTGCTAAAACTTACTGAATTTGATAGGTTTAGTAATGAAAACAAAGATTTTTCAACTTTTTTGAGGAAGATAGAGAAAACATACCCGTTGAGGTGCGACAAGGCGTCCGTCGTGCCCCCCCGTTGGAGATGGAAATTCCAATCACTACAACCAACCACCCTGGATCCGCAAATGCTCCCATTATATTCCGGCGAAAGCCTAAAGTTTTCGTTTGCAAAAAGCATAAAACACTTCCTCCTCGTTGCCGTCACTCTGCTCACTTTGACGTCCGTTTCCGCCGTGGAGCCGGTTGCCGTCCATCCCGGTGACTTCCTGCCATACCGGGGATACGGCGAACTTGTGATCACTCAGGAGGAAATTCCAACGCTCCATCGGAACGTTTGCGAACGGATCCTGCAAGCGGAAATCCTGTGGTCGATTTTCGCACCGAAAGAATTTCCGCTTGAAAAATTCGAAATCGCCTGGAAGACCGCGACGATGAACGACGATTTACTCGGCGTGTTCGGCCAAGGCGGGATGCCGGTGGAAAAAATAGTCGTCGTGAACACGCTGCCTCGAGTGCGGGAGGGAATCTGCCTGCTGGGCGTCACGGAAAAAAAACCGGAATTTACGGGCGATCTGGCAATTTATCGTAACAATCACGGCACGGAAATCCCCGTCCAGTTCGTTCCTCACGGCACCGATCCGCCCGCCTGGTCCGTTTACGCCGATTTTCTGTACAACGACCCCACATATACGGTTCCCGCCATGGGCGCGGTCATTTTGGAATTCGATGCTCAAGCCACGGCCAAGCAAACGAAACGCAAAACCACGTTGTCGGTAAACCTCGAAACCGGTGAAATGGGCAACGACGACACTAAGCTCGTCATTGATCGGGAAAAAGGTACGATCACGTCGCTGAAAATGCTTGGCGTCGAGCACGACCTGGTCGACGTAGCCGGAAACAGCATTCAATCGCTGAACTATTTTCAAATGCTTTCGTTTAAGAGCGGCTATTCCGATGATGACCCGAAAAAGGCCGAACTGAAGCTTCTCGCCGCGGGGCCCTTGGTCGCATCGGTTTCGGTGTGTCAAACTCCGGATCGTCCCATCGGCGGCCTTTCTCGTTTGGAACGAACGATCACGATCTTTTCCGACACCGAGCGGATTCGTATCGAAAATGCTTTGTACTTCGACGAAAACAACGATTCGGGCTTGTGTCTCTTTTCTTTTCCGTTCGATATCCCCAACGGAAAAATTCGGCTCGATCAACCGAATTCTTTCGGTCTTGTCGATCAAGACGACGGCTTTTACCGCTTGCAGCGTTACGCCGTTCTGGCGGGTGAAGATTCCGGCGTGAATTGGGTCACGGTCGATGCGGGCTTGATCCTGAATACGGAGTTGGATACTCCGAACGAGAAGAAGATATTGGCCGGCGGCATCATTGATTCTCGCGATGCCGCAAAAAGCAAGATTTTACGTAGCGAATATTGGATTTGGCCCTACACCGCGTCGTTCAACAACGGCATCGCCCAGCGTTTTGCCCGGTTCGTTCATCAGCCGCTTGTTTGTTTTCCGGCGTCGGAAAAGTTCGGCCCGAAATCCGGTTTGTTTACGCTGAACAACGACCGGGTGCTTGCCGTGTCATCGATCCGCCCCGTACGGGACGGCGATGCCCTTGAGATCCGCGTTTTCAATCCGACCGCCGATAAACAATCGGTCACGTTGAAACCCTTGGCTCCATACAAGACGGTCTTGCCGGCTCCGAAATTCGATCTTGCCCCCGGTGAAGCCGCCACGCTTCACATGGAATAACGGTCCGCGGCGACCTGAATCACACACCCCCACAGAGTAACGCCCATGCAAAAACGAACGATTCCAACGTTGATCCTGTTTTTCGTCACAGCATCCGTCTTTGCGATCGAGGATCCCCACTACCAGGGAGCCTTGAAAATGAAGCCCGCGGTGGAAAGAAATCTCTGGCCCGGTCCGGCTCCCGGCGAAAAAGAAGGAACCTTCGGCGAGGAAAAAGCGGAGCCCGGCAAGGAACCCCTGCCGATCATTCGCGTCCATAATGTTACCGTGCCCACTTTGGCCGTCTATCATCCCGAACCCGACAAGGCGACCGGCACGGCCGTGGTCGTTTTTCCCGGCGGCGGATACAGCATTCTCGCCTACAACCACGAGGGCACGGAGGTCGCCCACTGGCTCAATTCCATCGGCGTGACGGCCATCGTCGTCAAGTACCGTGTGCCGCGTCGAGACGGACAGCCGAAGCACCTCGCCCCGCTCCAGGACGCCCAGCGAGCCGTCCGCCTGGTTCGGGAAAACGCGGCTGAATGGAAAATCGACCCTGACCGAATCGGCGTGCTCGGTTTCTCCGCCGGGGCTCACCTGGCATTGAAAGCGGCAACGGCCTACGACGAAAAAACCTATGATCCGATTGACGATATCGACAAGCTCAGCGCCCGACCGGACTTCGCGGCTCCGATCTATCTCGCCTATGCCTTGGGTGAGCGGGTCGACCAGAAACGCGTCGACCTGCCGCTGGAGGAAGACATTCAAATCGACAAGCAAACGCCGCCGATGTTCCTTTCGATCTGTGACGATGATGGCGTTGGCCCCATGGGCAGCGTCCAGCTTTACATGGCCCTGCGAAAGAACGGAATTCCTTGCGAACTCCACGTTTTCGTCAAAGGCGGCCACGGTTACGGACTTCGGAGCGATAAGGGCCCTGCCGCGAAATGGAACAGGCTCTGCGAAGACTGGCTCGGCCAGATGGGTCTGCTGAAGAAACGCGACTGATCCTTCAGGATTTCGCCGGTAGGTTCCATGTCGGTTTTAACGTTGCCGAAAACCCAAAGCCAGCTTACGGACCAAGACAGCACCGACTGCATGTCTCTTTTCTTTCGTCTGAAGATACGATAGAATGGTATCCAGTGTCCTTGAAATCACGTCCCATCACGTTTTGCCGACATGACCATGAAACTTTTTGCCCCGCTGCTTTTTCTGGCCGCCCTTTCGGCCGTCTCCCTTGCTTTCTCCGAGGAAGTCACTTGCGTCGACCGCCCCGCTCAGGGTACGTTGCCTGCTCACTATGTCGGCAATCGGGCCCCACTCCAACCATCTCCCTTTTTGAAACTGCCCGTCGGGGCCGTAAAAGCTGAAGGCTGGATCGGCCGATATCTCGAACTTCAGCGTGACGGTCTCACCGGCCAACTCGGCGAAATCAGTCGCTGGCTTGATAAAAAGGACAACGCTTGGCTCACCTCGGGCGGCAAACACGGCTGGGAGGAAGTTCCTTACTGGCTCAAAGGTTACGGCAACCTCGGTTACTTATTGAAAGACGAAAAAATCATTGCCGAAGCAAAAATCTGGATCAACGCCATTCTTGACAGCCAGCGTGAAGACGGTTTCTTCGGACCCGGCAATCCCGATGCTGAGAAGGGCATGGACCTTTGGCCGAACATGATTGCCTTGTTCATCGTCCAGTCGTATTACGAGTACAACCTCATGCAGGGCAACGAGGCCGAACAAAAGCGGGTGCTCGACTTCATGACGAAATATTTTCGCTTCATCGAAAAGTACCCGGACGCCAAATTCCTGAAAACCTATTGGGAGGAAAAACGCGGTGGCGACCTGCTTTTGAGCTGCTTCTGGCTTTACAACCGGACCGGCGATAAATTCCTGCTCGACGTGGCCGAAAAAATCCACCGCAACACGGCCAACTGGATGCAGCAGTCGACGTTGCCGAATTGGCATAACGTGAACATCGCCCAAGGATTCCGTGAGCCGGCCACTTGGTGGATGCTTTCGGGCCAGGATTGGCACAAGCAGGCGACGTACAATAACCAGTGGCTCATCCGGGCCTGTTACGGTCAAGTCCCCGGCGGCATGTTCGGCAGTGACGAAAACTGTCGCCCCGGTTATATTGATCCCCGGCAGGGCGTGGAAACTTGCGGCATGGTCGAGCAAATGTCCAGTGACGCCTTTCTGGTCCTGATCACCGGCGATCCCGCTTGGGCCGACAATTGCGAAGACGTGGCTTTCAATACCTATCCCGCCTCGTTCATGCCGGATTTCAAGGCCCTGCGTTATTTCACCTGCCCGAACCATGCCATTTCCGACAGTAAGAACCATCATCCGGGCTTGGATAACCGGGGGCCCTTCCTCATGATGAACCCTTTCAGCAGTCGTTGCTGCCAGCACAATCACGCGCAAGGCTGGCCGTATTACACGGAGCACCTCTGGATGGCCACGCCGGACCGAGGACTCGCCGCGATTCTCTACAACGCTTGCACCGTCACGGCGAAAGTCGGCGACGGTACCGATGTGACGATCAAATCCGAAACCCGGTATCCCTTCGAGGAAACGGTCAAGTACACCGTGACCGCGCCAAAAGATGTTGAATTTCCAATGTATTTGCGGGTTCCGAAATGGTGCGACGGAATGAAAATCGCCATTAATGGAAAAGAAACCACCCCTTTTCACGCTGCGCCGCAAAAGTACGTTAAGATCGCTCGTGGCTGGAAAAACGGCGACACAGTAACCGTGACCATGCCGATGCAGGTTTCTTGGCGTACTTGGCAGCAGAACAAGAACAGCGTGAGCATCGATTACGGGCCGCTCACGTTTTCGCTGAAAATCAAGGAAGATTATCGCCAAATGAGCAGCCGGGAAACGGCCTTGCACGATTCCGGTTGGCAGGAAGGCGCCGACGAATCGCAGTGGCCGTCGTTCGAAATCCTGCCGGGTAGCGATTGGAATTACGGCATCAATGAAAAAAGCATTCCGGAACGAAGCGGTAGAGATATTGTTCGCAAAGATTGGCCCGCCGACGATTATCCTTGGACGCCGGACGCCGTTCCGCTTTCCATTCGATTGAAGGGCAAGAAAATTCCCGGCTGGAAGATCGACCAGTACGGGCTCTGCGCCCCCGTGCCGATGAGTCCGGTGAAAACCGACGAACCGGTGGAGGAAATCGAACTGATCCCGATGGGTTCGGCCCGGCTGCGTATCTCGGCGTTCCCGACGGTGGAATGAATCCAAAATGAGCTGCGGCCTGTGACAGCGGAATGAGGACCTTCCGCTGCCGCCCTGCCGTTCGACCGGGACACTGCGGCGATGGGCACGTCTCGTGGCCGGGAAAAAATTGCTCTTTCCCGATTTTGCGAAATCTGTTATGCTTCGCGTCAATCACTGGTTTTCCGGCGCAGGTGGATTGCGCCCACGGAAAAAAGAAGGAATTTTGCACGATTCGTCAGGAGGACGAAATGATCACGACTCTTCAACCGGGCAAGGAACTCGACCGCGTTTCCTGCGAGGCGGTCGATAAAATCCGCTTTTTGATCGAACAGCGGAAACGCTTCGGTCTACTGATCGAGGACGCCGCGTCCGATTCTTGGAACATCATCGAGACTGTTCGGGAAAACGTCCAGGCCGAACAGGGGCAGTTCTTATCTCTGAGTGCGCCGGAATTCGGCGAAGCGTCTTTGTCCGGGTTACTTTACGCCGCTTTGAAGGACACTCGCGAAGGCCGGGAGTTTCGAATCAATCTGCCGATGATCCTGCAGAACAACCCGAAGACCGATTCGCCGTTCATCAACCGTGCGATTCTCTGGCAGCGGCTCTGCGACGGGATTATCGAAGACGAAAATTCCGCCCGGCCCACGGCGCTCGTGCTCGAACAGTTCGACCTTGCGGGACACACGCCCCAGCATGATCTGGCCCGACTGATCCGCTTTCACGCCAAGCACCACATTCGCCGGACGTTTCTGGTTACGATCCGCCGGGAATCGCTCCCGATGCTCACACCGGAACTCCGGGAACTCGTCGACCTCGAAATCAACACCTAGCGTCCACTGCAACCAACCCCAACGCAAAACAATGTCACGATACCCGACGCGTATTTACCGCACATTTATTTTTCTCGGCCTCGGCCTCATGATCGGCACCGTAACATTCTTCGGCTGCCGAGGCAATCAACAGGCCCGGGTCATGCACAACGGCGAAGCGAGCAAAGTCGGCAGTCACCAGGCGGGAGCCGAGGTATACACGCCGATGGTCAAGCACGGCTTGGATAAGCTCTTTGCCCGCGCCGCCGCCCAGCCCGTCAAGATGGTCGCCTACGATAATGGCATGATCGCCCCGGCACGCCGCAAGGTTTGTTTCATCGGCCTGGAGAACAAGAGCATGGAAGAGCTCGGCGATTTCCGGGATCATATCAAAATGGCCATCCAACGGAATATTTCGCAGGCCGAGCAATTCGAAATCGTCAGCGACCGTGCCGTCGAGGCGGGCATGCGCGAACTCCGGCTCCGACCTGACGACCTGTTCATCCCCGAGAACCGCAGGATGTTCACCGAAGTCATGAGTCAGGGAACCGACCCCGTGGATTATCTGCTTTTTGCAACGTTAACATCCGGTACCACGGTCGACAACAAGGACATGCAGCGCGATTACGAATTGACCTTCGAACTGATCGATACTCGAACATTCTCGCCGATCATCGAATCGATGCCCGTCCGAAAAGAGTACAACAGTTCCGTCAAAGGCAAAATGAAAGGCTGGTGGAAGAAGTAACCAAGAGCCCCAAGCGCAGCGTAACTTGGGGGTACCTCGCGAAACTCTCATGCCTCCCAGGTATCCATGACCCTCCAGAAATTCCCAATGTTTTTCGTCCTGCTCTTGTCGCTTCCGATCACGTTCGGTTGCGCGAGTTTTGGCGAGCGGCACCTGAAAGTCCGGGCCCAATTCGAACGCGGCGAACTCGAAAAGGCCAAGTCGTCCATCGACGAACGCCTGAAGAAAAACCGCCGCGGTGAGGCGGACCTTCTCAAACTCAATAAGTCGATTATCGAACTTTGCAGCGGCAATTCGGCCGAATCGGAAAAACTGCTGCGAGAAGTCCGGGACAATTTCGAAGCGAATGAAAAGACAAGCGTCGGCGAAGGCGTCCTGTCGATGATCACCGACGACAATGCGGTTTCCTATGTCGGCGAAGATTACGAAAAGGTTTTGATCCGCGTTTTCCTGGCCCTGTCGAATTTGATGCACGACGGCACCGACGCGCCCGCTTATGCTCATCAGGTCGTTCAGAAACAGAACGACATCATCCGCGCCGGCGGCGTAAAAAATCCCCGGAATCCCGAGGAGCTTGTCAATTTGAAGGAATCCTACCGTCAAGTCGCCCTCGCGCCGTACCTGATCGGGGCGATGCGGGAATCGACCTTCCGGGACTACGACGAGGTTCGGCGCGCGTATCAAACCGTCTGCCAGTGGGAGCCGAATTTTTCACAGGGCCCCCACGATCTCCGGCGGGCTCAGACCGGCGCGCACACGCAAAAAGGTCATGGCGCCGTATACGTCATCGGCCTCGTCGGCGGTGGTCCGTATAAATTGCAACGAAATTGTGAAGTGCTGCAAAGCGCGCAAATCTGGACCACGGCCATTCTCGCCATGAGCGGCGACGGCACGGTGATTCCCGATTTTTCGCCGATCATGCTCCCCGTCATTGTCCGTCCCCGAGAAACCGTGCCGGCCCTGGCTGTTTCCATCGACGACCGGCGGACCGGCGTTACGGAAACGATCACCGATGTCGGACGCATGGCCGAGGAGCAGTTCGAAGCCGTGTACCCGCAGATTCTCGCCAAAGCCGTGGCCCGGCGTGCGATGAAGAAAATCGCGCTGTACGGCGTGAAATCGGCTGTCGATACGGACAACGTCTGGGCTCATCTCCTGCTCGAAGTCGGAGCCATGGCGTGGCAGTCGTCGGAGACGGCCGATACCCGCTGTTGGAATCTTCTCCCCGCGGAAATTCAAGTTGTACGCCTGGAAGTCCCGGCAGGGGACCACAAGATAACTCTGCAACCGACGGACCGAATATTTTCCACCGCGGCAGCCGGTTACATCAGCACGCAGGATTCCGCGCCCTTCGGTCAGGAGTATTCCCGCACGATCAGCGTGGAAGACGGCCGAAACACCTACGTCCTGGCGAATTTTCCGGGCGCGCACATGATCGGTAAGATCGTCGCCAGCAACGATGCGAGATACGGCACGACGGAAACGAGCCGAAACGCGACCTTGGCCCCATGAGGACGGCTTCGTTCATTTTGAAATCGTTTCGATAAATCGACCGACCTGTTCGAACGATTCCGGGGCGTCACCGACTTTGCCGTGGTCGTAGCCCGCGTTTTCATGGAATTCGACATGAGGGTGCTTCATTGCACGGAGTGAGGCGGCCATGAATTCGTTTTCCTCGACCCGGGCGGGCCATTCGATCTTGCGGTCGCCCAGCACGAACAGGATCGGCGGAGCGTCTTTGGACATGTGATAAAGCGGCGCATTCTCGTCGATCACGGGCCGCGTTTCCGGCTGCGGATAATCGAGCATTTTACGCACGTTAAAATGCGTCGTGACCTGGCCGCTGATCAAAACGAGCCCGGCGATCCGAGAGCGTTCAATGTCGTGCGGCTTCAGCCATCGAGGATCCAGCCCGATCATCGCGGAAAGGTAGGCTCCCGCGCTGTGCCCGCCGACGAAAATCTTCCTCGGATCGCCTCCGTGTTTTTCGATGTTCGCAAACGTCCAGGCCACGGCCGCCGCGGCGTCTTCGAGAAAAGCAGGGTAATCCGCCTTGGGCGAAAGTCGGTATCCCACGGCGACGAGCACGACGTTTTTACCGTTCATTTTTCCGGGAAAATGTTTGCCGCCGCCGCTGAGTCCGCCGCCGTGAAACCAGACGAAAACGGGCAAATCTTTTGCTTCATTCGGTACGGAAAGATCGAGTTTGCACTGCGAGCGTCGATACTCGTCACCGTCGGCAAGCACCGATTCGGGATAGTAGTGGATGTCTTTCAAAACGGTCCGGGCAGGATCCTTCGCTTCGACAAAGGGGAGCAAGAGCAAGACAAAAAGCAATGTCAAAGGGGCGTGTGTTTTCATGGCGGATAATAGAGTCGATGTTGCGACAAAAAATGGGTGCGTGTAAATTTTATGGGCGTCCTCCCCGTATAAATGGAGATCCGGAGATTCGATGAATGATACTTTTTGCACCGTATCCCGTTGAAAACGTGCTATGGCTTAACGAAATCTACTGTCCAGATTTCCACCTGCGGGGAGAGAATGACGAACTCGCTTATTTATCGTTTCAAGGTTATTGTTGCGGTTTTGATTCTGCGGTCGTTCTTATACCCCCTTTTCCGGCCGGAACCGGTGTTAGGCCCAATCGGCGAGCGAGAGCACCACGGCCAGCACGAACACAGCACCGAAGCGGTACATCTGGTGAACGCCGGCCATGTCCACGATCATCACCTTCGTCAGCGTCATGGCAAAGAGCATAATCGCCATCCAGCGAAGCACGGCCGACCGCCAAACGAAACCGACGAAAATCAGCACCCCCGCGAAGAGGGACCAGAGAATCGACAAGGCCATCTGCGCCTTCCAGGCTTCGCTTTCAGCATCTTGCAGAATTCTTACCGCCTTGAAACACTCCAGCGACATGACCGTCCAGAGGAGCACCACGCCGGCAAAGGCCAAACAGCGGTAAATCATTTTTTCCGTTTTCAGGTCCGTCTCGTCCGCTTCACCGATCTTCGAAATCATCGCAACGCAAACGAAGATCATGGCAAAGGCCAGGAGACACAGCGGCGCGGCGTAAGGATTCCAAAACGGCGTCAAATAGCCGGGCCGGCACCAAAGCTCATGGGGCAAAACCTTCACAAAGGCCAGCACGATCAGCGACACCGCGAGAATCCGGAGCGGCCGGAAGCCCGTCCCCAGGGCCAAGACCGCGAGCAGGACACCCAGTACGGTCCAAAACACGGTGAGCGACGCCAGGGCCAGGAATTCACGGTTCGGCCAATCGGTACGAATATTGAAGTAACCGTAACACTCCGTCGACAGAGCCCCCCAGAGGAGCAGGATGCCGATCAGCCCGAAGGCGAGGTAGCCGGTCCTTTCCGTCTCGTTTTCCAGGGGCCCGAGCCGGGTCGTCCAAACGGCGGTCAAAATCATTTCCACGGCCGCGATACCGATGGGAATAAAGTACGGATTCATCAAAGCCGTATCGAAACCGGGCCGTTGGAACATCTCCAGGAACAGGATTTTCGCCGTGATCGCCGCGAAGATCAATTGCCCGAAGTTGCGCAAATGCATCGATCGATAACCGATACCGACGGCGATGAGCACGGCGGCGATGAGCGACCAGAGAATCGACAACGACGCGCCGGCCGTAAATGAGATCATGCTTTCCGTCATGTCATGCGACAGGGCCGGCGGTGTCCTCATGCAGTGGGAATGGAGTTCATTGGATAAAATGCCGCCGAGGAGCAGGATGCCCGCCAGTCCGAGCCAAAGGAAAAATTGACGTTCGCTTTCGTTTTCCAGGGGCTTGATCCGATTGACCCAAACGGCGAAAAACATCGCGCCAAGAAGCGGCCAAATCGCGGTGAGGAAAAACGGATTGAAAAACGACACGCCGTAATCGTACAGTCCGAGTTTC
>JBEBTM010000021.1:0-19560 GCA_040393745.1 Thermogutta terrifontis
AGAAAGTGAAGTTTTGTGGTCAAGTTAACACTTCGCGAAAAAGAAACGATTCAAGAGGCCGTCCGGCGTTTCCGTAAACTTATCGAACGAAGCGGCATCAAGAAGGAAATGCGTCGCCGCGAACATTTTGAAAAGCCGAGCGAAATCAAGCGTCGTGCCAAGCTCCGCGCGATCCGCAGGAACAAACACCTGATCAAACTGGCCCTGAACCCCCGTAGCGGCTCGATGTGATACGCCGTTTTTCTTTGTCTCTCACTGCAAAAGTGCGAAGAATAGGGAAATTTACATGGGGAGCGTGAAGTTTTTGACTTCGCGCTTCCCATTTCTGTTTGTAATCGCAGAATCTACCGGAAGCAATCCGCTTCGATCAAGTAGGGGATTTCCCCGTAGCGGAAGTGCTCGTTCAGGTGTAAAATGCCGCCGACGTGGACCGCCGTGCGACGGTACCGAACTTCCATTTCGCCGACCATGTGAATATAGATCATGTCGAACGGATTCTGTTCCGGCGAGCAGAATTTGCAATGCTCGACGGTTCGGACCAGCGTGAAGTCCTTGATGCCGGCCATTTGCCGACCGGGAAACATGAAGCCGCGGATGTAGATTTTTTCCTTATCCTTGGCCAGTTTGGTGATGCGGGGTGAAAACTGTTTCGTTTCCGGATCGGGTCGGAGTTCCAGGAAATGCACCACGGTGTACCCTTCCGGGATGCTGAAATAGTACCGCCAAATGCTCCAGCCACCGGCCGCGAGTCCGAGCAGGAGCGAAAGAATCACGCCTGCGACGGCAAAGTACCGACCCGTGTAATCGAACGGCGAGGAGAGCACCTGGTAAAGTCCGATGAGTCCGCAGAGCACACCGATCATGGGGCACAGAACGAACCAGTTGCTCAAGAGCATCAGGGGCGTGAAGAGCGAGAACAGGAGCCCGACCACGGCCAGCGCGCTCACGGCCCGGTAGTTCCCGATCAATCCACGGGTCTTGATGTCTTTCTTCGTGACAGTGCTAAGGGTCTGGTCGAATTCCTGGGACATGGCAAAGTAAAGTTAAATGGGCCGGGCACCCGGTTTTTCAGCCTCGTTCTACGGAGCCAGCGATGTTGCAACGTCCTGTTTGTACGCCACGGCGGCCGGAAGGAAACCGACGATGGATGCCAAGATGACCAAGCCGGGAATCAGGACGATTTCCATGGCCTGAAAGTTCCAAAACCGAACGACAATGCCGGTGTACTCGGAAATCCAGGGGCTCATGCCGGCGATCAGGGCGTGCCCGAAAAAGACGCCGAGCAGCCCCCCCCCGAGCGAGAGCAGGATCGACTCCAAAAGGATGATCGACATGACCGTTAGTCGTCGAGCTCCCAAGGCCCGCATGACCGCGATTTCCTGTTTACGTTCGCTCATCGAGTTGTAAATACTGACCATCATGCCGATTCCGGCGACGATGACGACCAGCACGGCGAGGAAAATCAA
This sequence comes from Thermogutta terrifontis, assembly GCA_040393745.1. Classification (GTDB taxonomy): domain Bacteria; phylum Planctomycetota; class Planctomycetia; order Pirellulales; family Thermoguttaceae; genus WRKP01. The sequence continues at coordinate 1,467 of JBEBTM010000021.1, forward strand.
GACCATTTGGATGTTTCCGATGATCGTCGTGAGCAGGGTCGTGATTTCATTGACCGGCGAAACAGCCTGGACATCGGTGGTTGTCCGGTCCAGTGTGGCGGGCAGGTTCACCGCGCTGATATTGACGTAATTCCGCTCTTCCAGCAACGCGGCCGGGTTGAAATCCGGGTCGTCAGGATTAACCGCCACGGCGCCTTCAGGCTTGACCGACTCCTGCCGGGTCATGAGCAGAATGGCCGAGTACTTCTTTTCCCCATGCGAATGTTGGTGCGAAGGGTCGGTGCAATCGCAGGCCTCTTCACCGCCGTGCATGTCGTAAAATCCATTGATGTTGACAAAAATAGCGTTGTCGTTCGGTGTGCCCGTGGGTTTCATCACTCCGACGATCTTTAACGGCGCATGTTCTTGTCCTAAATAGGCATCCTGGGCGACTTCCGTCTTAAAGGTGTCGCCGACTTTGAGTCCCGTCTTTTTTCGGGCCCGGGAACCGATCACGGCGGAAAAATCGTCGAACGTATCGAAAAAGCCGCCCTCGGAACATTCATATTTCCGATTGCCCATATAGGTGAGTTTCGAGAAAAACTCGGGCGTGGTGCCGACAATGGTCGCCCCCTGGTAATGATGCCCGATTGAAATAGGAATCGCCTCTTCGGTCAAGTGAGCGTAAGCCCCTCGCCGGAAACTTTTCAGGTAGCTTTCCGGAACCCCGCCCACGGGATCACGAAGGTAAAAGACCGTACTAAGCACGACATCCATCGGACTGCCCTTGGCGGCGATGATCAAGTCGTATCCTTGGGCGCTTCGTCGAAACGAACTGTCCAGTACGCCATGGAGAACGATGACCGTAACGATCAGGGCCACGCCCAGTGACATTGAAAACGCCGTCAAAATCGACGACAGGGACCGGAATTGAATACTCCGAAACGCGATTTTCCAAAGAGGCATCGAGAGGATTCCTTGTTAATGTAAGCGATGAAAACAGCGTACCTATTGTAATTCGAGGGGCGAAAAAAGTCAAATATAGGGAAGTGTCTTTCCGATGACGAACCTCATTCCCGGGCAGTGTCTTCACGCAGTGTCAGCAAGGAAAGCAGGGGGCCTGCATGGAATTTACCGGGACTGAATTGTCAGGAAGAATGGGAGTCAAGAACACGCCATCACGCTTTACGCATTTCGGATCGCTTTTGTTCATGAAAAACGGGGTCAATCCGGATTTTACATAATTTTCACAAAATAATGTATTGACTGAAGGCAAAAACGATGATATATAGATAATAAGTTATCGATAAAAAAATACTCATCGTAACAGAAGGCTTGGAGACAATGTCTCTAAATACCGCATCCGATTATCCAGACTCTTTCCGAAAACAACACAAAACCGCTTTTGAGGAGAAAACACCAATGACCGAACAACATCAACCCGAGGAACGCCTCCTGGAAAACGCCCACACGATTGTCAATCACGCCGAATCCTTGGATAACATGGTCGAGCGGGTCAAGCAGGCCCAACGGATTTACGCCACGTTTTCGCAGGAGAAAGTCGACGAGATCTTCCGGGCCGCCGCACTGGCCGCCGCCGCGAAACGGATTCCCTTGGCCAAAGCGGCCGTGGAAGAGACCGGAATGGGCATCGTCGAAGACAAAGTCATTAAGAACCATTTCGCCTCGGAGTACATTTACAATAAATTCCGCGACGAAAAAACCTGCGGGCTTATCGAGCACGACACCGATTTCGGTGTGCGAAAAATTGCCGAGCCCGTGGGCATCGTCGCCGGGGTCATCCCGACGACCAATCCGACGTCCACCGCGATTTTCAAGGCTCTGCTTGCACTGAAAACGCGCAACGGAATCATTTTTTCACCGCACCCGAGGGCCAAACGCTGCACCGTCATGGCCGCGAAGCTGATTCTCGACGCCGCCGTGGCCGCCGGGGCTCCCGAGGGTATCATCGGTTGGATCGACGAACCCACGGTCGAGCTGTCCCGGCAGCTCATGCAACACAAGGACATCAACCTCATTCTGGCCACCGGCGGGCCCGGCATGGTCGTCGCGGCCTATTCGTCCGGAAAACCGGCCATCGGTGTGGGGGCCGGCAACACGCCGGCGATCATCGACGAAACGGCCGACATTCGAACGGCCGTGAATTCGATCCTGTTGAGCAAAACCTTTGATAACGGCGTGATCTGCGCGAGCGAACAGTCGGTCGTGGTCGTCAAGGACGTTTACAACGAGGTCCGCGCGGAGTTCACGCTCCGGGGCGCGTACCTCGTCAACGACGAAGAACGCGATCTGCTTCGCAAGGCGATCCTGAAGGACGGCAAAATCAACTCCGCCATCGTGGGGCAGTCGGCGCACAAACTCGCCCGGATGGCCGGTTTCGAAGTGCCCGAGGCGACCAAGATTCTCCTGGCCGAAGTCGAGCTGATCGGCGACGAGGAGCCTATTTCATACGAAAAACTGTCCCCCGTGCTGGCCATGTACCACGCCGAGGATTTCGCGCAGGCCGTGGACAAAGCGGTCGCCTTGATCCGCTTCGCCGGCATGGGGCACACCTCGGTTCTTTATACCGACCCGATCAACGAGGATCGCATCGAAACCTTCGGACGTCGGGTCACCACGGGCCGGGTACTTATCAATCAGCCCTCCAGCCAGGGGGCCATCGGCGACCTTTATAATTTCCGGCTTGAACCTTCCTTAACGCTCGGCTGCGGAAGCTGGGGCGGCAACAGCGTGAGTGAAAACGTGGGCGTGAAGCATTTAATTAACGTTAAGACAATTACCGAACGCCGCGAAAACATGCTCTGGTTCCGGGTCCCGCCGAAGATCTTCTTCAAGAGCGACTGTTTGCCGTTGGCTCTGGAAGAGCTCCGGGGAAAGAAACGGGCCTTTATCGTTACGGACGCCCCGCTGTTCAATTTGGGTATTCCCGAAAAGGTGGCCAACAATCTGGAGCACCTGGGCATCGAGCCGGAAATCTTTTTCGAAGTGCTGCCGGATCCCGACTTGTCGACGATCCGCAAAGGCGTGGACCGGATGATGTCCTTCCAGCCGGACGTCATTCTCGCCGTGGGCGGCGGGAGCCCCATGGACGCGGCCAAGATCATGTGGCTGTTGTACGAACACCCGGAGGTGAAATTCCAGGATCTTGCGTTGCGGTTCATGGATATCGAAAAACGCGTGTTTAAGTTCCCGAAGCTCGGCAAAAAAGCGACCTTCGTGGCCATACCGACAACTTCGGGAACCGGCAGCGAGGTCACGCCCTTCGCCGTGGTGACGGACGATTCCACGGGCCAGAAATACCCCATCGCCGATTACGAACTCACACCGAACATCGCGATCGTCGATCCGGCGCTGGTGATGACGATGCCGAAAAAACTCACGGCGTATTCGGGCATCGACGCCGTGGTGCATGCGTTCGAATCGATCGTCTCGGTCTCCGCGACGGATTATTCGAACGCGATGGCGCTGGAGTCGGCGAGGATTTTGTTCAAATATTTACCGGCCGCGTATGAAGAAGGTGAAAAGAATCTCAGGGCCCGGGAAAAAGTTCACAACGCCGCGACCATGGCGGGAATGGCCTTTGCGAACGCGTTCCTGGGTTTGTGTCATTCGATGGCCCATAAGCTGGGGGCGGAGTATCACCTGCCGCACGGTTTGGCCAACGCGTTGCTCATGGAGCATATCATTCGTTACAATGCCACGGAAGCCCCGAGGAAACAGGCCGCGTTCCCGCAGTACGGTTATCCGGACGCCGTGAGCCGGTATGCGAGGATGGCCCGGTACATGGGGCTCGGCGAAGGAACCAACGAGGAAATGACGGAAAAGTTGATCGAGGCTTTTCGTTCGCTTTCCGACCGTTTGGACATTCCGCATTCGATCAAGGAGGCGGGTGTGGACGAAAAACAGTTCTTCGCCCAGTTGGACGAGTTGGCGGAAGAGGCGTTCGACGACCAGTGTACCGGCACGAACCCTCGCTACCCGCTGATCAACGAGATCAAGCAACTCTACACGAACGCCTATTATGGCAACAGGAAAACGGTATAATGGGTCCATGTCGCTCAAAAATCGCGTAAAATCGGTCCTGCTCCGAACCCGGGCGCTGCGTCTTGCCTTTTGGCGGCGGCCCCGGGCGGTGGCCGTTTTGATCTACCATTCCGTCTCTGCCGACCGTGACGGCCAGGCCGACCGTATCACACCGGGCATCACCACGCCTGCGGAATTGTTCCGCGATCACATGCGTCTGCTCCGGCAGTCCTATAACCCGGTCACGCTTGACGATATCGCCCTTTGGCTCCGGGACGAAACCGAATTGCCTGCCAATGCCGTGGCCGTGACTTTCGACGACGGATTTGCCGATAATTATCACGTTGCGGCCCCCATCCTGGAAGAATTCGGCATCCGGGGAGCCGTATACTTGACCGTCGACAGCGTCCAGCGGCGGCGACTGCCCTGGTTTTGCAGGGTCCAGTATCTGTTCCATTCCCAGCCCTTGGTCCTGGAAACGATCAAGGATCCCGAGAGCGGTCGGGATTGGAATCTGGCGGAACCGGCCCGGCGTCGGCAAGCTTTTTCCGAGTGCAACCGGTTCTGTGCCGTGATGTCTTTCGAAAAACGGCAGCAGTATCTCGAAACCCTGGAAGCCCGTTTTGCCCGGCGACTTCCGGACGACGAGGGGCCTGGCATGATGACCTTTGAACAGGCCAAAGAACTCCGGCAGCGCGGCCATATCATCGGCAATCACACGTTTTCACATGGCAATCAGGCTTACGTTCCCGAACAATCGCTGCAACAGGAAATCGTTCGGGCCCATGAAATCCTGACGCGGGAACTGGGTGCCGCCCCGGAACATTTTTCTTACCCGCATCCCACGCTTTCGCCGCAGTGGAACGACCGGACTCTGGCTCTGACCCGGCAGCTTCGGTACAAAACGGCCGTGCTCACTCAAGAGGGCGTCGTTCATCACGAGGCCGATCCGCTGCTGCTGACCCGCGTGAACGTCGTTGCCGACTGTGACGCGGAAGCACTGCGCTGGAAACTGGAAACGGCGTTTATCGGCGTGACGACCTGAGCGGCGAAAATTGCCCTTGAACGGATTTCCGTGGATTGTTACTATTCGGCGAGCTTTTTTCAAGGCGACCATCATTTTGCCGAGTAAAATCCGATGTCACATTCGATCATTTCCTCACATTTGCGTCTTTTTCAGCCGCTTTTTTTCGGTTTGCTCCTGGTTTTATCGAGCGGTTGTGTTTCCACGCCGGATTCCTCCTCGTCCAAAACACGCTGGGCCATGGATTATCCCGACGTATTCGACGAAGAATCGGTCCCGATCGAGTACACGGCCTATTATCCTCCAACATCGCAACAGGCGTCGATTCCCGAGGTGACTCAAACGCGTCTGCAATCACTCGCCGGGGATTCGCCCGCCCCGAAAAGTGTGCAAAATCAGTATCAGCCGGTCCGGCGGCAAGCGACGTTTTCACAGCCTTCGGGAACGCTGAATACACAGAAAACCGTTGAGACCCCTGTCCAGTGGAACGCTCGGCCGCTCCCCGCTCAGAGCACACTGACGCCCCGAACGGCCGGTTCCGCGATGCACGTGAATTCAACGGCGGTATGGTACGATCCATTGGGGCTCCTCACGCCCTATCGGCCGGGGCCCACACGGGGAATTCCCGTCGTCACCGCGACAAATTTCGTTGCCCCGACACCGAATCCGGTCGTTCGAACCGCTCCGATCCATTCCGGATCGTCCGCTATACAAACGGCGAAAACGCAACCGATGCCTAGATACCGTTCGCAGTCGATTTCCACGGAAGCCCGAAATCCCATTCGGCAGGTCGGCTATATTGTTCCGCATGAACCGGAGAAGCTCAGTTCACCGCCGGGCCAGGCGAGTCCCCGGCTCTCGCAACCCTGGGAAGGCACGACGCGGCGTTCGGATCGGGCTCCGGATTACCGTCTCGTTTCCGATTCGCAGCCCCGGACGCGCACCTCGCCCCCGGCGGTAAATCCCGACTCCATGAGAACGTCGTCCGCTCCTTCACGCTCGACCACGGCTCGAAAAGCCGCCGCGCCGACCTTGGCGGATCGCTTTCCGCTCCTGGGAATCGGTCGGGATTTCATCAACGAACTCCAACCGAGCAACAATCGCAAATGGTCGCAAAACCACGCCGTCCAGCAGACCGCCGATTTTTCGGGCAAGCAGGTTACCGTTAGGAATATCCGCTATTCGAAATATGAAACGGCGGAAAAATACGCGACGCAATATTACGATTACACCTTCGATCTCGAATCGATCCAGACGCTCGATTTGATCGTCGTTCCCTTCCGGGGCTCCCAACGATTGGCCCACGTTGAAGCCAGTTTCGGTTTCGCCAGCGGGGTCCACATCGGCCTGTCGATCGAAGCCCGATATGAAGAAGGCGAGCAGTACGATCCGCTCGCGGCGAGTTTGCGACAATTCGAATTGATCTATGTTTTCGCCGACGAACGCGACATGATCCGCCTGGCTACGGATGTCAACAAGAGCGACGTTCACATTTACCGCCTGCGACTGGAACCGAGCGAAGTTCGAGAGATTTTCGTCGATGCCCTCCAGCGGGCCAACGGGTTGACCAAGAAGCCGGAATTCTATCATCCACTGACGAACAGTTGCGCCACGAATCTGATCGCGCATATCAACAAGAGCCGGCCCGGTGCGATTCCGAGGGAATACCGGACCCTGATGCCGGGATTATTGGATAATTATGCCTATGACCTTGAACTGATCGAAACCACGGCAGGGAATTTTGCCGAAGCCCGTGAAAATGCAAAGGTCAATCGCCTCGTCCAGGAATTCGGCGACCTGGAATTCTTCTCGGTATGTATCCGGCAGAACATGTATTGAGAATGTATGAAGGCGAGGCGTTCGAAGCCGAACGAACAGCGAACGACGATCACTGATGACAATCGCACCGTTTCGTCCGCTTGCGGCATGCGTCTCGATCGCTATAATTATGGTGTGCAACTTGGTAAACAGGGCCATTCCCGCCTAAACTCGAATCGTTGTTTTCATGGAAAATAAGTCGCCCGGTACAAGCATATCTTCTCCCGTAACGAAACACGAAGTCGGCGGTTACAAGGATCGCTTCTGGTATCCCCGTTTCTGGGACGGTATGCGGCTGGGTCCCTGGCTCCGGCTGCTCAAGAGCGGCGGTTACCGCGTGGCACCGATCCGATGGGGCATGGCCCTGATCGTGACCGGCTTGGCGGTGACGGTCAATTCCCCCTGGGCCTTCGTCCAGCGCCTCCTCTACGGCAAAAAGCTGCGGGAAACCAAGCTCGCGGGCCCGCCGATTTTCATCGTCGGACATTGGCGCTCCGGCACCACGCTTTTGCACGAATACATGATCCGGGACCCCCGATTCACGTTGTCCGATACTTCCGCCGGTTTCGCGCCGGAGCACTTTATCCTATCCCGGTTCTTTCTCCGACCCATCGCCGCGTTGATCATGCCGAAAAAGCGGCCCATCGACAATATGGAAGCCGGCTTCGACCGTCCGCAGGAAGACGAATTCGCCTTGGCCGCGATGGGGTTACCCTCGCCGTACCGGAATGTCTTGTTCCCGAACAACCCGGAAAAAATCGACGTCGATTATCTTACGCTCCGAAATATTTCCGAATCGGATCGGAAAGCCTGGCTCGACGGCATGGATTTCTTCTTGAAATCGCTGACGTACCTGGCTCCGGACAAACGGCTCGTCTTGAAAAGCCCGCCGCATACGGGCCGGATCAAAGCCATTCTGGAACGGTATCCCGATGCGAAATTCGTGCATATTCATCGAAATCCTTATTCGATTTTCCCGTCGACGTACAATCTCTGGATGCGACTTTCGAAGGACGAAGGCGTCCAACGGCCCAAGGGCGAAGGGCTCGAAGATTACATTTTCGATTCCCTGAACACGATGTACGAAGCGTTCGAAGAAGACATCAAGCTCTTGGCCCCGAACCAGTATTGCGAAGTGGCGTACAAGGAACTCACGGCCCGACCGATGGAGTCCATGGAAAAGATCTACCGCGATCTGGAACTGGGCGGCTATGAAACGGTCCAGCCGATTTTCGAGGAATTCGCCGCTTCACAGAAATCGTATAAAAAGAATAAATTCGAAATCGCCCCGGAAATCAAGGAACAAATCGCGACCCGCTGGCACGGCTATTTCGAACGATACGGTTACGAAAAATGAAAACTGGAAAGGTGAAATGACGGAGCAAATTTTGCCGTCCCGATGCTATGAACCCGCTCTCTTCCGTTTTCGATTGGATCGACCGCGTTTTTGATCCGGTAAATCCCCTGATCGGCTGGTATGTTCGTCGGACGGGGCACTTGCTGACGGTTTTCTTGCTCGTCTACCTTCTCCTCGTTTTTCTCTCACCGTTTTGTATTCCACTGATTCCGAGTTCTTCAGTTCCGATGACGGTTGAGCAATTCTCCTTGCTGTTCCTCTGGTGCAACGCCATTTTATCGTTCGTTGCCGTTGTTACGGCCGCCGGCAGCGTCGAGATGCGGGAACGGCGCCGGGTGGACGAGATGTTCGTCTTGGACGGGCTAACCCCGGCCCAGCGCTGTTACGGGCAGGTGATTCCGCCGCTCGTCGTTGCCGGTTTGACCGCTGCGGTACTGTTGCCGTGCTGCGTGTACCTTTCCTTGTTCGGGCTGTCGCTGAAACATCTTGGCATTTCATCACTGCTGCCGATGGTCATCGTGGGCAACCTGGGCCTGATGAATCCCGTGCTCCAGGAACTACAACCGAAGAGAGGAAAATTTCCGGGCCAATGGGGCCGGTGGTTGGTGCGGTTTTTTCTCTGGCAACTGTCCCGGGCGGTCTTTCTCTTTTGGGGCATCACGGCCACGGCTTGCCTGCTTCTCTGTTCGCCGGATTTCAATGTGCCGAACAGCCTGGACCGGTTCGGACTCTATTTCGTTTTCGTGTTCCTGGTTTTCGGTGCGGCGCAGTTCCTGCTTCTGCGAGTGCAGCTTGCCCGAAATTTGGACGATCCCCGCGCGGCAATGATCTTGAATTGGTCGTTCTATCCCTTGGCTCTGCTGCTGGTCTTTCCCGTCGCCTGGCTCCCGGTGTATTATTTTTCACCGTGAAAAACCGTTCCGACGCCTACCGCCCGACTTGTAACTGAAATTGATTGTCGCCCTTGACGACGACTGCGGAGAATTCCCGTTTCACTCCATCGGAAAACGTAACGATAATCATGTGTTCCCCGCGAAAGGCCCGGAGTTTCACAGTTCCTTCGGCGTCCGTTTGAAGCGTTTCGTCGGTCGTCCATGTTTCCCGGATCAATTTCCGTAACGAATCATAAGCCGGTTTGGGCGTCATGTCCGCATGGAGCAATCCGGCGGGCGAATCCATCCAGGCGCCTTGGTCGCTCAAGTCCCACCAGGTGATCATTTCGACTTTCGGGTGCGAAAAGAGCATGGTGTAAATCCGAACCGCCTCGGCCGCCTGCCGTGCTTCGCCTTCAGGCGTGCTTGGAAAAACCTTTTGCGTTTCCCAGTCGAACGGTTTTTCGCTCGATAAGAGCGTCAGTTCCGTGAAATAAAGCGGTTTATCGAACCGGGCGAACCGCTCGCAGACTTCCCAGAGATGCTCGTCGCTCCAGGGGCCCGCGTGCATGTGACTCTGGATCCCGATGACGTCGTAAATCGGTTTCCCGTTTTCGTCGACGAGTTTTTCGAGCCATTCGACGTAGTTCATTCCCGTTTCATAATCGTTGACGATCAACGTCGCTTCGGGATTCCCCTTCCGGGCCGCGGAGAAACATTCCTTGGCCAGAGCCGCGGGTCCGACCTTCTCCATGAGTTCCGTTATCTTCGGAGCGTCCCGGCGGCACATCTCCCGAAACGGCGAAACGAGTTCATTGCAGACGACCCAGGTTTCAATCCGGTTCGTGCTCTCCGCCTCCGGCTTGAAGCGATCCGTACAGTCCGTCATTCGCCGGATCAAACGCCGGTGCAGTTCGGCCTGGTCGACGTCTTTCGCCCAAGGTTGGTCGATCCAATTCCAAAGCAGCGGATGCCCCACGGTTCGAATTTCGTGTTGCCGGCACCAATGGGAAACGTCGTCGGAATAGCTGTACAAGTACTTGCCGCCGGGTTCCTGTTCGTAGGACCACCAGAAGAACGGCAGCGTCGCGGAATTGAAAATCTCGGCGAAACGTCGATGGTACGCGGCGTTCTGTTCCGGGGTATCGCAGATTCCCCATTGGAGAATATTGCAGCCGAAAAGAAACTCATGTCGCCGGAGTTCGACTTTCACGCTCACTCCCGCGAGCGGTTTGCCGTTTTGCGTGACGGTCAGCGTCACGTCTTCCTTGCGATGCTTTTCGATCCGGCGTTCGGCTTCGAGAAACAGTTCTCCGGCGAAAAGAGGAAGAGCTGAAATGAAAAACAGGACGGTCAACGGAATGTTTTTCATGGAAGCCTCCTCATGGTGGGAGCGTTTGCGGGCTCCCTCCACCGACCCCAAGCGTCGGCGAGGGGTCGGTGTTGTCGCCTTAACCTAGAACCGCACGGTTCCGGTTACGCTTCCCTGGTGCATCACGGGGTCCGAGTTCCGGTCCATGTAGACGTCCGCGAAGTAGTCCACCGAGAGCGTGCAGGTCCGCGCGGTGTTCAGGTGCCAATTCAAGCCCGTCTTCAAGGTCAGGGTCGAACGTCCCATTCGGACGCTGTGCGACATCGTCGAGGCATCACGCACCGGATAGAAAATACCACTCTTGGCGTGGGTCCGTCCGAACAACATGCCCGCATAGCTGATACCGCCGTTCAGGTCGACTCGATGCCAACGTTTTTCCAAATCCAGACCGAACCGGACAAGGAACTGGGAGAAGTGGGCCCGCTTGTAATGACGGAAGGCATTTCCCTTGGCTTCTTCCTGGGCGGACTGTTGGTCGGCATATTCCCAGTCGGCGGCGATAAAGGGCCGAATCAAGGTACCGTTTCGACCCGCGAAGTACCGGCCGTATTCGACGTTCATTTCGAAGCTCGAACCGTTGTACTTGCTGCGGTAAATGTTTTCCAGGTCGCTTCGGTCCGTGGTATACTTCTGGTAACCGCCGCCGATGAAGGTACGGAGTTCGTAACCGCTGTCGAACATGTGCCCGTAGTACAGGCCGAGATAGTAATCATGGCTGCGAGTCCGGTCGAGGCGATTTTTGAGCGAGCCGCGTTCGTAACCGAACATCATGCCCAAGGCGTTGTTCCGGTTCGAGTACAGGGTCGAACCGAGCTGCATGCCGTAGGCGTTGAAGTCGTAATCGCCGCCGACATAGGTGCTCCCGAACTTATTGGCCCGGGCCATGGGAGCGTACCAGGCCGAGCGGTCCGTCGAATTCCCGGCTTGTCCCCGGAATCCGGAGTCGGCCTGTCCGACCGGCGAGCGGCGGTACATGCCCAGTCGGGCCAGTTCGGCGAAGGAGTTTCGGTATAGTTTCCGGTTCGCGATCATCAGGCTCGTGGTGACCACGTCGCTGAGCGCTCTCGGGGTCTTGAGCAATTCACCGGCGATCCGGACTTCGCCGTCGACGGAGTAGTCGAGTTCGAAATCGTAAAAAGGATTGTAGGAGTTGTCGATGGACGCGAACAGACCGTTGAGGTTTTTTCCGTATCGCAGAACGGTCCAGCCTTCGATGGTATCGGTGAAAACATTGGTGTCGTCGGTTCGGGGCCGGAAAACGACGCCGTCGCCGATGGAAACCATGCCGAGCACGCTGAGCGGTCCGGAGGCGTCGCGATCGGGCGAGAAATACCAATCGTAATAGCTGCCGGAATTGAACGTGAGGTTACCCCCGACGACTCCGGTGCCGCCGATCGAAGCCCGCTTGTAAACCTGGGCGTTGCCGCCGACGGAGCCGTTAACGATCAAGCCGCCTTCCTGGACATGCGAGATTCCCGTGAAAGGATTCTCCGCGTTCAGGATCAGGTTGGCATCGCCCGTCTTGAAGAGGTTACCGTTGACCGTGGTGCCTGTCCCATCGCTGTCGCTGATTACACCGTCGACGGTGAGATCGAACGGCGTTTCGAACTTGGCGTCCCTGCCGTCGGCGATTTCCATGGGAAGGTTGACGGTCATCGTTGCCGTATTCCGGAAAGCTCCGCCTTCGAACCTGATTTCGCCGGTGCCAAGTTTGTTTTGTGAATCGACTTGCAGGATGCCGCCCTTGAGGAGCGTGCGATCGTAATTATTGCCGGCGTTGATCAGTTCGACGGTTCCTTCGTACACGGCCAAGTCGCCGGCGCCGGTGACTTGCTTGGCGTATTTTCCGGTGAATCCGAGGCCGAGTTCGGCGCCTTCGTGAACGGTTACGGCGGCGTTTCCGAGGCCGGTGCCTTCGGGGTTCGTGACCATGAGGCGTCCTTCGTGAACCGTGGTTGCGCCGGTGTATTTGTTGGCTCTGGACAATTCGAGGGTGCCTAGGCCGTATTTATCGAGCGTCGTACCGTCCCAGGGACCCCAGTAGCCGGTTCCGCCCGGTGTGCCGGGGAACAGGTTCACGGTGTTGTTTCGCAATTCAACATCGACCTTGAAATAGTCGCTTGCGTTTTCCAGAGTGAAATTGCCCCAAGCCTGGAGATCGTCGTCGGAGCTGTACCAGCGGAGTTCGATGTTCCCGCCGTAATCAAGGTATTTGCCCTTGCCGGCATCGTAGTTCAGGTAACCAAGATTGTAGGTCAGGTAATCGACGCTCATTGCGCCGCCGGCCAAACTGGACTGGACCTCGTCGAACTGCTGCGTAATGCCGTCGGTCGTGTGGATCAGGATGAATTGGTCCTTGTAATTTCCGCCGATGCCCGAAATGTGCAGGTTGACCAGGTCGAGGTCGGCCGATTTGGCGATCAGGCTGGGGCTCTTCGGATCGGCATAAATGTACAAGTCGGTTCCGGCGGCCATGTTGAACGTGCCTGTTGTGACGAAATGTCCGCTGTTTTCAACATCGTTGTGCTTATTGATCTGGAAGGAGCCGGCCTGGATTTCGACGTTGCCTTTGTAGTTTTGCGTGGCACCGAAGAATTGCAGAGCACTGGCGTCTTCCTTGGTCAGGTTGCCTGAACCGCTGAGGACCGAAGCGATGCTGTAATCGTTCGAAACGTTCAAGGTCAGGTTCGTACCCAGTTGCATTGTGGTTCCGGCGGCAAAAGTCAGGTCCGTCGTTTCCAGCCGCGATGTGTACTGGGTCGATGTCGATGTTTTTGTGGCGAAAGAGGCTCCGGCGTCAAGGATGAAATGATCCGTGGGATCATTGGCGTTTGTCAAGAGCAGGGAGCCGCCGTCAACCAGTTCGAAGGTTCCGGCATGGATGTCGACCGTGGCGCCGCGGGTGGCGTGGGTGAAATCGTTGATTCCGCCGAGCGACCATTTTCCGGTGCCGGTCTTGTCGATGTCAAGATAGACCATGTTTCCGGTATCGTCGATCTTGATCGGATCGAGCATATTCAAGTGGCCGTTTCCTTCCGTTTCGATTGCCATGGTCAGATCGATCTGGCTCAGGATGTCGAGGTAGATCGAGTTGGCGGCACCGTTCATCGTGTTACCGGAGAACTCGCTGGTCTGGGCGTTATTGGCACCGAGCCCGATACTCCTTGACGTGACCGCAGCGTCATTGTGGCCGTAGTAAACGGCGCCACCTTCGGCATCGGGGCCGAGAACCCGGTTGCGGAGGAAGCTGGCTCCACGGACATTCAAGTCGGAATTGAAGGCGTAAATGGCTCCGCCCCGAATGTCCGTCAAGATACCGTTTCCAGCGATGTTTTCTTCGAATATCGTCGAGGCGACGTTGATCACGGCATCGGTGGTGTAAATGGCGCCGCCGCTGTAGACGGCCGTATTTTTGAAGAACGTGCCGTTATTGACGTTGATCGTGTTGGGAACCTGCGAAACCGGATCAATACCGGTGACATGGATGGCTCCGCCTTCCGCCTGGGCTCTGTTGCTTGAGAACGTGGCTCCGTCAGCCTGGATGTTGCTGGAGGGACCCATGAGAATGGCACCACCGGAATGTCCGGCCGTGTTGGTCCAGAAGGTGGCGTTATTACCGACGATTTTCGAATTGGCCTGCATCCGAATGGCCCCGCCGTCATTGCCCGCGTTGTTGTAGCTCAGGGTCGCGCCGGTCAAGTCGATTTCCGAACCGCTGTTGTAGCCGGTACCGTTGGTCAATGTGTCGGCGAAGTAGAAGACGCCGCCGTCCAAGCCGGCTTCGTTGTTCGAAATGGTCGTATTCTTGGCATGCACGACCGTATGGTTTTCCAGGTACAGGGCTCCGCCGTGGCGGTCCGCTTCGTTGTAGCGGAACGTGGCCGTTTCCACGGAAAGTTCGGTGGTCGGTTCGTTTTCGAAGTAAATCGCGCCGCCGAGACCGCCGTTGCCTGCATTGGCATAGGCCGTGTTGTGTTCGAAGCGGGCGTTGACGATGTTCGCCGCAGTGTAGCGGAGGTACAGGGCGCCGCCGTTGCCGCCGTTGATCCATCCCGCTTCGTTGTAGGTAAAGGTGGCCCGATTGGCGTTCAGGGTCGAACTGGGGTCACCGTTGGTGTCTTCGCCGTCCATGTAAATGGCTCCGCCGTGTTCGCCGGCGATGTTGTTGTCGAAGACATGGTCGAAGGTCGTATTATTGACAATATTGATCGTGGTATTGGCGTTGGGCGAGTAAATGGCACCGCCGTCTTCCAAGGCCCCGTTGCCGATGAAGCTGGACGTGTTGGCATTCAGCGTGATGGCGACCGTTTGGTTGTCGGCAATGTGGATGGCACCACCGCTGCCGCTCCACGCGATGTTGTCGACGAACTCCGTGCTATCCAGTTGGATGACCTGGGTGGCCGTATTGACGTTCGCGATATAAATACCGCCACCATGGGTTCCGGCGACGTTACCTTCGAAGTGGGACTCGTCGCCCTGCAGGAGGGTGTAATTGGCGTAAATCGCGCCGCCTTCGCCCTGGTCGGTCCAGTTGTCGATGAACTGTGCTTGCCCGAATTTGAGCGTGCTGTAGAAGACATCGGAACCGTCGACGAAAACGGCACCGCCGCGATTGGTGATGCGGTTTTCTTCGAGCATGCTGCCGGCCAGATCGACGACGGACCCGGCCCCGGTGCGGATCGCGCCGCCATCGCCGTTGCCGGTGGAGTTGTTATCGTAGCCGTT
The DNA here is from genome assembly GCA_040393745.1 of Thermogutta terrifontis. Taxonomy (GTDB): domain Bacteria; phylum Planctomycetota; class Planctomycetia; order Pirellulales; family Thermoguttaceae; genus WRKP01. The sequence goes on from JBEBTM010000021.1 coordinate 16,658, forward strand.
GCTCGTGAAAGCGGTGGAGGAGAAGTACAATGTGGCGAAGTTCCCGGTGTAAACGGCACCGCCGCTCAAGCCCTCACCGGTGTCGTCGGCGCCTCGCATGTTGTCGATGAACTGGGCGTTTTCCCCGTGAATCGTGACGTAGTTTCCGGTGTAAATAGCCCCGCCGAGCGAGGTTTCATCGCCCGTTTTGTTGCGGAGGAAGTTGGACTTTTCATCGATAAACAGCATAATCGGTGCCGTCGTATCGCCATCGGTATTGATGGCGATGGCTCCGCCGTGCAGGCCGGCGACGTTGTCCGTGAACTGGGTCGCCTTGAGGTTGATCATCTGGTTCTGGTAATCCACGAGCGGATCGGTATCGGGCATGGCGTCGATATAAATCGCTCCACCACTGCCGGCAAGAGCCTGGTTTTGGTCGTAGAACGAACCTTTGCCGGTCAGGGCGGTGCGGGTGGCATGGATAGCTCCGCCGTCCACACCGGCCTGGTTGCCCGTGAACTCGGTGTTGGTCACGTTGAGCGAACTGTTGTTGCCTAAAACGCCGTCGACGTAAATGGCGCCACCGTCGACGGTCGCGGCGTTGAAGTTGTACTTCGAACGTCCGAGCAGCGTACCGTGAGCGTCGATGGTCGCGCCCGCTTCGGCATAAATCGCGCCGCCGGAGTGAGTGAGTACGGTATCCAGCGTGATCGGGTTGGTCGTTTCATCGATGATTCGCCCGTTGTACTGGAAGGTCGAGTTGACGACTTGAAGTTCCGTGTCGGCGTTGATGAAAATCGCGCCGCCGCGTCCGCCCACGGCGATGTTGTTGTGGAACGAAGAACCGTTGGCATAAACGGTGGTCGGGTTGACGGTGTAAATGGCACCGCCTTCCTGGGCCCAGTTGTACTTGTATTCGTTGCGCGTCATGGGCGTGGGATCGCCGGGATTGACGGTCACGATCTGCGAAACGGTCAGCGTGGTATTGATCCCGTTGGCGTCGAGTCCGCCGGTGAAGTAAATGGCCCCGCCGTAACGTACGACATTCTCGATCGTCCCGGTGTTAAGGACCGGATCGTAGTCGTAGATTTTTCCGTTGTTGATGAACGAGGAACCGACGACATTGACGTTCGCACCGGTACCGGCCCAGATGACGCCACCGTCGAAATCGGTCAGCGCCGCGGCGTCTTCGATCAGGTAGAGATTGTTATCGACGAAGTCGAAATAACCGTTCATGTTCAGCGTGCCGAATCGGTCGACGACGACGGCGGCCCCGCGATCGATTTCCGACGTCAACACGCCATCTTCGTCAAAGGTGTATTCGAAACGCTTACGGTGGTCGACGTATACGGTTTCGTCGGCTTCGCTGGTATTGTACCAATAGGAGTGGGAAACGGAAATCACCTGAGCCCGCTCGGGCGTGGTTTCGTTGGCCTGACCCTGGTTCAGGATGATGTCGGCTACGGCGCCGCCCTTGACGAGAATACGACCGTTGAATTCGAGATAAGGATTCGTGTTCGGATCGTAGTCGCTGTCGGGATCATACAGGTTGTTCGGCTGGTTGATCGTGAGCGTGGTTCCGAGGGACCCGATCATGAGTCCGAAACCTTCGTGCTGGATGGTGTAACCGGCACCGATGTCTGCGATGTTACCGGCGTATTCGGCGTTGCCCAAAGCGTCCATGCGGGCCACGGTGAGGGCGTTTTTGACGTTTTCCGTCTGGTATTTAGTACCGGGAATCATCGGTGTCGTGACGTACCGGAAACCTTCGACGAGAAATCCGTCATGGAAGGTATTCGGTTGGACCGTGAGCAGCGTGAGGGTCCCGGCATTTTCGTGAGTGATCCGACCGACGAGCGAGTTCTGTTCGTCGTGCATCCGATTGTACGGATCATAGTCGTCGGTGATGAAACCGCCGGTAAAGGTCCAGTTTCGACTGACGTTCTGACCGGACGAGTTCACTCCGTTGGTGATCCGCATACCGTATTCCGTGACGGTGCTCTGGTCGTTTGGCGTGGTGAGCGTATTGGCCCAGTCGGTCAGTAGGCCGGTCTGTTGAGCGATTTTAACGCCGTTCGACCGGATTGAGATCGTGCTGTTGCTGATGATCGGCGATTCATAATTGCCGAAAATAACCGAGTCGTTATGGATGAATGGCGTGACGACGAGGTAATTGGGAAGCGTGTTGTTCAGTTCCAACTGCCAGTTACCGCCCGTTGCCAGGGTCCACTGATTGTTCATGTCACCCGAGATCCAGGAAACGATGTAATTGTTGGCATGGGTTTCCAGGTACAGCCCCTTCCTGTCGTCCGTCCTGAGGATCTGCGCGGTGTATCTTACGATACCGCCGGGCGCAACGTAAATATCCTGGCCGTTGATCAGGGCCTGATACGGATAGGTCGTATTGATTCGACCGTTATTGCTCCCGATGTTCGCGTTGTTTGCCGTGTTTTCAAAGGTTCCCGACCCCAGATTGTAAACGATCAGCTTGCTGACGCTGCCGCTGATGTCGTCGAAGTTGAAACGGATGAGGGACGCCTGCTGTGGAATGTTATTCGTATCGAGGGTCAATAAGGCGCTGGGAGTCGTGTCCGTCACATCGGGGATCGTCGTTGGATAAGGAGTGACGCCGTTTTGCCAGTTTAACACGTCTTTCAGCAGCGCGCCTTCGATGTTGAAAACGTGACCGCTTCCGAGGGTGACGTTGTGGGATTTGATGTAAGTGCGCAACCCCGAGAATTCGGTGCTTCCGCCCGAGAAGCTGAAGCTGTTCCGGTCGTAGGAAAGCGTAGTGTTACCGCTGATGTCCGTGTCGCCGAGCACAAATTTCGTGTCACCCTCGAAGTGGAGGACACCGGAGTTCATGTTGATGTGGGTTCCGCCCTGGTCGTTGTTGTCTGCGGAGAGTCGATAGGCCGATAAGT
>JBEBTM010000022.1:0-19194 GCA_040393745.1 Thermogutta terrifontis
CGGTCCGTTGCTGGACTTGCACATCCATGACGCCCATTTCATCCGCCTGCTTTTCGGCATGCCCCGGCAGGTTCAAAGTCTGGGTCGGCTGCGAGGAAACGTGCCGGAATATTTCAGTACGCAATTTCTTTTCGACGATCCCGATATCCTGGTCACGTCGAACAGTGGCGTGATCTTCCAACAGGGCCGCCCCTTCATGGCCAATTACGAAGTCCATTTCGAAAAGGCTACGGTGGTCCTTGACGGTCCGGTGCCGACGATTTTGACGGAAGACGGTGGCACCGAGAAGGCGAAACTGCCGGACCTGGACGACGTGGGAGTCTTTGCCAACGAGCTCAAGGAAGTTACGGATTCAGTTGTCCGAGGCCAGGCATCGCCCATCCTCGGCGGTCAACTTGCCCGGGACGCCCTGTTCCTCGCCCTGAAGGAAATGGAATCCGTCCAAACCCGCAAGCCGGTGAATGTGTGATGCACGAAGTTCGATTTTGCATCGAAAATGTGTTCTTTCTTGAGGATGGACGAACCGTTTTTATAGGACGTGTAGAAGGCGAAGCCGGGGTGTTATATTTCGGCGTTCATCGGCTGGGCAAGCTTTATTTCCAAGATGGCTTAAAGCTGGTTCTCGGGGTTTATCTAGAATTCTTTCATTCACCTGACGATCCGAGCCTGATCGGTGTTGCCACATGGGAGAGTGTACCTTTTCGGCGGGAAGAAATATTGCACGAAAATGCTTTTCTGATGTTGGACCCCAAAAAAGTTTCATCGCCCAAACCGGGCACGCCGACCGTGTTGCTCACCAGACCGGCCGAACGGCTGGAACCGTTGAAATCGAAACTCGAACGACTCGGTTGGACGGTCTTGCACCAACCGACGATTGAGATTCGACCGCCGGAAAGCTGGGACGAAATCGATGCGGCGATCCGTCGACTGGAAAACGACGAATTCGACTGGCTCGTCTTTTCGAGCCGATTCGGCGTGGAATATTTCTGCGGACGGATCGGCACGAAAATGAATGCGGCACTGCAATCCGTCCGTCTCGCGGCGGTCGGGCCGGGTACGGCAGAAACGCTGTACCGGTTTACGGGCCGGAACGCCGACCTTGTTCCCAGAATTTATGTCGCGGAAAGCCTTGCCGCCGCAATGACGGAAGAGGCTCGGCAGGGCGCCCGGTTTCTCCTGATCCGAGCCGATCGGGGGCGGGACGTTTTACGGAGGAAACTGGAAGATCAGGGCGGTTCTGTCACGGAAATTGCCGCGTATCGAAGCGTGGATATCGCCCAGCCGGAGGCTGGCGTCGGCCATGCGCTGTCCCGGCGTGAAATCGACTGGATCGTCGTTTCCAGTTCCGCGATTGCCGTCTCGCTGGTCCGGTTTTTCGGCGGGAAATTAAAATACGCAAAACTGCTCAGTATCGGTCCTATCGTCACGCAAACGCTCAGTAGCCAGGGATTTTCCCCCACTGCCGAAACCGTTGAATCCAGTGTCGAATCCATCGTTGATTTTTTGAGCAAAAACATTTGATCCGGCGTACCGAATATCGGCGTGTTTCCAGTCGCCAAAGAAAAACCGCAACGAAAAATATTCGTTGCGGTTTTTCTTTGAGGTGTCAGGCATTTGTCGAGCATTGCAATCGCTTGCGTTTACTCGTCATCCGCCACCACTTAGTCAAGCTTGTAGCCATCGCTGTAAATGGGCTTGATCAAATCGGCCACGCCGGGGGTCTTCAGGTCGGCGAGGTTCGTGACCTTCAGGTTCTTGGCGTCCCAATCGACCTTTTCGCCCCATTCGCCCATGGTTCCATTTTCGCCTCCCTTGGCGGCAGCCCAAACGGCCAGGTTGCCCAGGAGAATCGTTTCGGTGAGCGGTCCGGCACGGTCGACGAAATTCGAATGGCAAATCTTCGGATCGCCTGCTTTTACGGCCCGGAAGAGTTCGTACATGTTATTGACGTCGTTGTTGCCCTTATTTTCGGCATATTCGACTTCGACATTTTCAAGCGGTTCGATCTTCTCGCCGCCCTTCTTCCGGAGGTCGTATTGTCCGCAGTAGTCGTCACTGCTGTAGAACGCGCCCTTGTCCCCGACGATCAATACGCCGCTATCGGCCGGATTGTCGATTCCAAACGGGGCGAACACATCCTGCGGCGGTCGGTTGCCTTTGCGATCATACCACCAGAACGGGATTTTGCCACGTTCTTCATTGGCCGGGAATTCAAATTCAATGATCGAGCTAGCCGGGTAGCTGTCGAAATCGTGCCCGGAGGTTTTGGCACGCACCCAGGTCGGATCCTTCAGACCGCAAGCGGCGAAGGGAACCGTAATCTGGTGGCAAGCCATGTCGCCGAGAGCACCGCTACCGAAATCCCACCAACCGCGCCATTGGAAGCTGTGGTACAGGCCGGGGTAATAATCACGATACGGAGCGGTTCCGATCCAGAGACGCCAATCCAGGTTTTCAAGGTTCCGTTGGATTTCATCGTACTTGTCCCAAATGGCCTTTTCGGCGCGGGCGCCGGCACGGGCGCGGGCTTCTTCGGCAAAGCGACGCATATTTTTCCATCGATCGGGCCCCTGAGCCCAAACCGGGCGGTTCGACCAGGCGTAGACGGCGGTCGTCTTACCGATGACGCCGGCCTTGAGCTGAGCAATGGCCATCCGGGAGGTATTCAAGGCGGTACCTTGGTTACCCATCTGGGTGCAGACGCCTGTTTCCTTGGCCACTTCAGCCAACTTGCGGGCTTCATAGATCGTCCGGGTCAGCGGTTTTTGCGTGTAGCAACTCTTCTTCATCCGCATGGCCATGAGAGTCTGCGCGGTGTGCATGTGGTCCGGCGTACTGATCGTGACAATGTCGATTTCCTTTTCGTGTTTTTCGAGCATTTCACGGAAGTCGGTGTACTTCTTCGCCTGTTTGTAGCGGTCGCCGTTGCCTTTGGAATTCAGGGTGTTTTTGTCGACGTCGCAGATCGCAACGACATTTCCGAAACGAGCGGCATTATCGGCATCACCGCCGCCTTTCCCGCCGACACCGATGCAGGCGACGCCAAGCTGTTCGTTCGGGGAATTGCTTTCTTCCTGGGCGTTGCCTTGAGCGGCCATGAAACCGACGCTGGCAATGGTCGCAGTCTTCAAGAATGTACGTCGAGTTGATTTCATCATGTGGTTTTCTCCTCAGTGGATTTAGTGAAGAACGAATTACACGGTCGAATCGAGAGAGACCTCTTCCTTGGCGGGCAAGCGAAATGCGAGGATTCCGGAAACGATTCCACAATTATACAAAATCCGCAAAATCATTTCTACAGGGGAATCCGGTTCGAAAAAAAATTTTTCGTTTTTTTCACGACACCATATTTCCAACTTCAAGAACGTGCGAAGGCGATACGGATAAAAAGCAATGTTCCGACGAAAATCGCACACAGCAGCGCGGGCACGTCGCCGATTCGGTGATACGGCGGCGTCCAGGAATCCAAGGCCAATGTGCCGACCACGGCTTCGGCCGCTCCGCGCTTACCGAGGGCTTGAATCCGACCGCAATGGTCGATCAAAGCCGAAAAGCCGCCGTTGGTTGCCGTGACATAAGGCCGTCGGTTTTCCACGGCTCGAAAGATGTTCGCCGCCAAATGCTGGTCGATCTGCCGGGAGAAACGAAACCAGCCGTCGTTGGAAATATTGACGAGCAATTTCGGTTCCCGGCCTTCATTTTTCAGGGTCAAAACCTGATTCCGGACAAGATGCGGCACAGAACTTTCGAAGCAGATATTGACCGACATCCAATCGATTTGCCCGGTTTCCCGTCCAACCGGCATAGCCACGGGGCGCGTTCCCTGGCCCGCCTCCTGGCAGAGCGTTTTGAGGAAGAAATTTTTGGGCAGATATTCTGAAAACGGAATATATTCGCCGAACATGACGAGATGAACTTTATCGTAACGAGCAGTGTATTCGTCCGTTCTCGGATGAACCAGCAGAGCCGAATTCAACCGGGCCGGCTGCTCGTCATCCGCGTAAAGATAAGTCGAAAGCCCGAAAAGCACGGGGACGTCGACCTGCCGGGCCATGTGAAACAGTTCGGCACGAAAACGATGAAGAAGAACTTCATCGGCGTCGATATCGTCCGGACCGATTTTGCCGGAAAAAACCACGTTGGGGTATTGGCAAACTGTTTCGGGCCAGACGATCAGGTCCAATGGAGCGTATCCCGTCTTCTCGGCTTGCATGGCGGCCCGAACGTTCAGGTCGCGGTACTGTTCCATGGTCCGGCGCCCCAGGGTGCCGTCGTCGCCGAGCCGGACGGGCACATTGCCTTGCAGGGTTGCAATGTTCAGGACCGACGTGTTTTCCGGAACGGGACGTTTCAAAATGTTTATGCCATAGAAAAAAGTCGCCAAAATGACGGTTACGGCAAGAATCACGGGCAAAACAATTCGGGTCGGAATCCTTCCATCGGCTTGTCGAGTGGGATCATGGGGCCGAAACATTTCCAGTAACGGCGCGGCAAATCCCGTTCCGACGAACATGAGCATCGCCCCAACTGTGTATTGGCCGGCGATATCGGCGATCTGGATAAACTTCGGTTGAAGGTACAATGCGTGTTCCAGTGAACAAAACGAGAAACCGCCGAGAAGATGGTTCCGCAGGAATTCGCAACCGGTCCAGCAAATGGGGGCGGCCAGGATCACGGGCACCCGAAATCGGTGGACGGCCAAACGTGCCGTGGCAAAAAAGACGACCCAGAATAGCGAAAGATACGCCGAAAGGGCAAGGAGCCCGATGGTCGTGAGCGGATGCGGGCAGGAAATCCACCAAATCGAAACGAGCCAGAAAAACAGCGAGGTTCCATAAACGGGCAAAACCCCCGGCGGTGACTTTCGTACGATGAGGATCGCCCAAATGACAGGCACAACGAAGGTGAGCGGCCAGACTCCAAACGGAGGCAGGGCCGCCCAGTAGGCAATCAAGCCGAGCAGTAGCAACAACAAGGTCCCGCGCCGATTTGGTCGCCGAGGTTCCATATCCATCGGAGGGGTGCTTTTTTCCACGGAATTTCGGCTAAAAACCAAAGTTGCTGACTTCGTGCTCGTGGAGGAGCCGCTGGCCTTCGAGGAGAATGATGACTTCTTCGCCGACTTTTCCCATGCCTTGAATGTACTGGGCGCTGTCCGCGCTGCCGGTTTTCGGCGGAGGGGAAATCTGGTCGTCGTCGATGTTTCGGACTTCATTGACCGTGTCGACGACCAAACCGACCTGAGCTCCGTTGATATTAACGACGATGATACAGGTTCGTTCGTCGTAACTCCGCGGTTCCATGTTGAAACGGAGCCGCATATCCAGCACGGGAATCACCTGGCCACGCAGATTGACGACGCCCTTGACAAAGGATGGCATCTCGGGAACTTCCGTAATCTTTTGCATGCCGACGATTTCGGTCACGTATCGGATTTCGATTCCGTAATCCTCTTTGCCGAGCCGGAAAGTCAGGTACATGTTTTTCAACGTGTCCTCGTTTTCGAGCGACATCTGCTCGATTGACTCGTTCAGTTTATTCAGTTCGGATGCGGAAACTTTATTCGGGGACTGCATTGCACTGGACATGTCGGATTTCCTCTCAAAACAATAAAATAAGATATGGTGGGGGAGGTCGTTGGCGGCGATTCGGCAAGCGACATCATGCGCTTACGGCAACCAATATGACGTCATACGCAACTCGGCATTATACACAATCTGCGGAAAAAAAGGCAAAAAAAACGCAGCATGGCGGTTTTTCGTCTCGACCGACTCGGGTAAAAGTTGGTACAATCGCCCCGACCGAAAAAAGCCGCACCGTTTCAGGACGCCAAGCTTCGGCGATGTACGTGGTAACCGCTCCACAGTCATTCTATCGCCCTTCATCATCCCGGTCAATTCCATTGCAAAATCCCATGGCAGAAAAACGCAAACGCCTCGCCAAAACGGAATCGGATCCCGTGGCGCCGGACAAGGGCGACCTGAACCGGTTCGGAGCCGTCGCTTTTGTAGAGAATATCGAGCGCCAAGGCGAAGACGAGGATTGTATTCTTTCCCTCGATTCCCTCCGGGCCGCCTTTGCCGGACTAAGCGCCGAAACGGACGAGCTCCCGATGTCGGCATTACCGGAAGATCCCGATGCCGGGTTCGACGCGGAGCCGAACGAGATTGAATACGATGAAGAGCCCTTGGACGAAACCTTGGCCGAGGATCTTTTCGAAAACGACGCCTCCGGTGAACACGATGAACCGGTTTTTTCCGTGGAATTGAGCCCACGGACGATCTTGGAGGCCATGTTGTTCGTCGGAGATCGCGGCAACAAGCCCCTGACGCCGGAAAAGGCGTCGGAAAAAATGCGAAACGTCGAACCGGAAGAAATCGACCGGCTGATTTCGGATCTAAATCGCGATTACGAACTTCGGCGGTGCCCCTATCTGATCCGGCGGGACGGTGATGGCTACCGAATGGTTCTGCACGATGATTTCGATGTCGTTCGGGCCCGGTTTTACGGCAAAATTCGTGAAACCCGGCTTTCACAGCAGGCGATTGACGTACTCGCCGTGGTCGCTTACCGCCAGCCGGTGTCCGCCGAGGATGTCCAAAAAACCCGTCGACAGCCGAGTTCTTCGCTGCTGAATCAATTGGTGAAACGAGGGTTGCTTGAAACCGTCGAAGGTAAGACGGGAAAAAAAATAGTTCCGCTCTACCGCACGACGGGCCGTTTTCTCAAGCTCTTTCAGCTTGAAACCATTGAGGATCTGCCCGTCTCCGACGATTTTGATTTTCGCTGAGCAATGGGTCCCTGACGCCGAAAACGACGGATTTGACGAAAAAAACGAATTGTGGTATACTGCGGCGCGTCCGTTATGTTTGTTACGTACCCTTTTTTATACAAGCCATCCGTGAAAGTCCTGAATTATCCCCATCCGATCCTGAAGCACAAATGCAAGCCGGTCACAAAAATCGATAAGGAACTGCGTGACATGATCCCTGAAATGTTCAAGATCATGTATGAAACCGATGGCGTGGGACTGGCCGCGAACCAAGTAGGGTTGCCCTTTCAGTTGTTCGTGATGAATGCGTCCGGCGAACCGGAAAAGACCGAAGAAGAGCACGTTTTCATCAACCCCGTAATCATGAAACGTAGCGGTAAGATCGAAGACAGCGAGGGTTGCCTGAGCTTTCCGGGCGTTACGGCCGAGGTGCTCCGGGCCGAAACGATTTTCTTCGAGGCGATCACACTTAGCGGCGATACCGTGCAATTCGAATGGAAAGGTCATCCGGCCCGGGTCGTGCAGCACGAAACGGACCATCTTCACGGTGTGGGGTTCGTCGACCGGCTCACCCCCACGGCCTTGCTGGAAATCCAGAAGGAACTCGACGATATGTTGACGGTCTTCCAAGGTGACAGACGGGTGGGTTTCATTCCAAGCGACGAGGAAATCGCCCGGCAAATCGACGAAATGGAAAAACGCTATTGTGCGTCGTAGACGATCCGGCAACGAATAATGCGGCCATGACAACACCGAACCGCCTCGATGATCGGATGCGTGGTGTAACGCTCTTGGAGTTGTTGATCGTTTGCGCGTTGATCATCGCGATCATGGGCATCGGATTTCCTTCGATCATGCGAATGAATGCCCGCCGACAACTCAAAGGAGCCGTCCAGAATTTACAGGCGGAGCTTTACCGGACCCGGCTTGAAGCCATGCGGTCGGGGAAGGCGGTCGTATTCCGATATCGTTACGACAGCTCGGTTTACGAAATTCTACCAAAAGAGATTTTCGATGCCCGGGAAAAAAACCGGGAAGGCTTGGGCGCCTTTGCCGTAGGGCCGGAGCTACTCCAGGAGGACACACCATCGCAACCCGGCGGGGCCATGGCGGATGATTTTCGATATCAAAAATTTTTGCCGCTTGACTTGGCCTTCGACCGGAAAACACCGAAACCACGACAACCGGAACAGGACCGCTTTCGCTCGCAACCGGATTCTTCCGATTTCGAACCCTTCGACAGTGTCGTTTCACCGGAGCTGCTGACCGGTCACTCTCCCGGCGAGGAGAAATTTAACGGCGACGATTTTTCGCCGGATCCCTTGACGGGTTCCGCTCAGGACGATGGATGGTCGCAACCGATTGTGTTTTTCCCCAATGGGCGAACTTCATCGGCTTCGTTTTCGGTTCGGACCACGCGGCGGTATGATTTCCGGCAGGAAATCACGTTGCGAGGGCTGACCGGCACGGCAAGGGTGGACGGCCCCTGAGCCTGTCGTATAATAGAAAGTCTATCCTCGTTTTTATGACGGACCGGAGTACCGGTCGAATAGCGAACGCCCAACCACTCTACGCGACAAATCATGAATATCACCATTATCGTTGCCCAGAACAAATCACAGAGTTTCAACCACGGCATTGCGGCGACGATCCGTGAAACTCTCGAAACAGCCGGGCACACCATCACGTTGCACGATCTGTACAAGGAAAATTTCAATCCTGTTTTGGCCGAAGGTGAGGAAAAGCTGTCGGAAGACGAGCTACCGCAGGATATTCGGGCATACTTGGCCGAAATTCGTGCCGCCCAAGGGCTCATTTTCGTGCATCCGAATTGGTGGGGAGGACCGCCGGCGATCCTGCGGGGCTGGATTGACCGCGTTTTCCGACAGGGTTCTACATACAATTTCACGGCCGAGGGACCCGTGTCGTACATCGGCGACAAGGTCGTCCAAGTCTTCTCGACGTCGAATACGCCGCGCGAGGTCGAGATGAATTTCTACAAGGACCCGATCGAGAATTTCTGGGGAGTCGTCGTCTTCGGGCTCCTCGGCTCAAAATCGTTTGAGCGACGGAATTTCGAGCCGGTTATCCTGAGCACGCCGGAGCAGCGGACCCAATGGCTCGACGCAGTCCGGGAAACCGTAACCCGGCGATACCCCAAGGATTGAAGACGACGAACCCCATGCATATCATCCTTGCCAATCCGCGTGGTTTTTGTGCGGGCGTGAACATGGCGATCAAGGCGCTCGAAGCCGCGATTGAACGATTTGGGACGCCGATTTACGTTTATCACGAAATCGTCCATAACACCTGGGTCGTCGAACATTTCCGGGAACGGGGTGTGGCGTTCGTGAATTCCCTCGACGAGGTCCCCCACGGCTCACGATTGCTTTTTTCGGCCCACGGTGTTTCGCCCATGGTACGTAAAACGGCCTTGGAACGAAATATCGAAGCGATCGATGCAACCTGCCCGCTGGTCCAAAAAGTTCACCGGAACGTGGTTCGTTACGCTTCCGAAGGATACACGATCATCCTGATCGGCCACCGGGGGCACGACGAGGTGATTGGGACGATGAGCGAAGCGCCGGAGTATGTCCGCGTCTTGGAAAACGAAAGGGAAATCCGGTCCGTAGCAATTCCCGATGAATCGAAAGTGGCCTACCTGACGCAGACGACCTTGTCGGTCAATGAAACCCGGCGGATGATCGAAATTCTCAAAGAGCGTTTTCCGAAAATCGTGAGCCCTTCGGCGGCGAATATTTGTTACGCAACACAAAACCGGCAAGATGCCGTGACGGTGTTGGGCGCCGACGTGGAAATCGTTCTGGTCGTCGGAAGCCGGACAAGTTCGAACAGCCGCCGCTTGGCCGAGCGGGCGGAATCGCTGGGAATTTGCTCGTATCTCGTCGACGGTCCGGACGACATCACGGCAGGTTGGTTTCGCGGTGATGAAACGGTTTTGGTGACTGCCGGCGCCAGCGCTCCGGAGCATGTCGTCCAAGCCTGTGTCCAAGTGCTGCGGGACCGGTTTCAAACCACGGTCGAAGAAAAAACGGTCCGGGAAGAAACCGTTTCCTTTCCGCTGCCGGAGGGCCTGCTTCGGTAGCCGGTTCGGGGCAACGGGATGATGTGGAGACCGGCCGAATGGAAACGATAACGACTCCTTTTTGGGGATCAGTCAATGAACGTGAACGATTGGGAACCGGAACAGTATTTGAAATTTGAAAAAGAGCGAACTCAGCCGAGCATCGACTTGGCCGCCCGCATTCGTTTGAAGGAACCGAAGCGGATCATCGACATCGGCTGTGGACCGGGCAACAGTACGATGGTTCTCAAAAAACGTTGGCCCCGGGCGGCGATTCTCGGCCTGGATTCGTCCGAATCGATGTTGCAACAAGCAAGATCGACTTCCGATGACGTTGAATGGATTCGGCATGACACGGCGAACGATTTGGCGTTCCTCGGTAAATTTGACATTGTGTTTTCGAACGCCGCGGTTCATCACATGCCCGATAAACCACAAGTCCTGGCACGTTTTTTCGACATGTTGAATCCGGCGGGTGTGTTGGCCGTTCAAGTTCCCGATACGAGGGAATCGGCTTTTGCACAGGAATTACAGAAATTAGTTCAATCCGGGAAATGGAATCGTTTCTTTGCCAAAAACGAATACCCCGGTAAATTTCACGGGTATTCCTTTTACTATGAAATCCTTTGCGGCCTGACAAACGATCTGGAGATATGGCAGACCGATTACATTCAAAGAGTGTCGAACCACGCCGATATTGTCCAGTGGTACAAAGGGTCAGGCTTGCGGTTCCACCTCTCGGCATTGCCGAAAGAATCGGATCGAATCGAGCTGCTGGCCGATTATGAAAAGGCCCTGGAGGCGGTCTATTCGAGAGAAAAAGACGGAATGATCCTGCATCCCATGCGACGTCTATTCTTTGTCGCCTACAAACGCACGCTTCCAACCGAAAAAAAAACTTGGTCACAAACGTAAGGCGATTCGCTCGATTGACGACCAGGCCCGACCGGATACAATTGCTGTCATGAGCCTTTTTGAAGCCGAAGAACGCGAAAATCGTCGTGGCGCCGAGCCGCTGGCCGTGAGAATGAGACCGCAAACGCTTGATGAGTTTGCCGGACAGGAACACTTTCTCGGCGAAGGCAAACTGCTACGCCGATTGCTCAAGGCGGATCGACTCGGATCGGTGATCTTCCATGGCCCGCCAGGCACGGGGAAAACGACGTTGGCATACATCTTGGCACGGACGAGCCGGAGTACCTTTCGGCAACTCAGCGCGGTTTCCGACGGCGTGAAACAACTCCGGGAAATCCTGGCGGAAGCGGCGGACCGGCTCACGACCCGGCAGCAGAAAACACTGCTATTTATTGATGAAATCCACCGCTTCAACAAGGCCCAGCAGGATGTTTTGCTGCCTGAAGTGGAAAATGGCGTCGTGATTCTCGTCGGGGCAACAACGGAAAATCCCTATTTTACGATCAATAACGCCCTGTTGAGCCGGAGTCGGATTTTCCAATTCGAGGCACTCACGGGCGAGCACATCAAGTCACTGATCCGCAGAGCCGCCGCGGATCGGGAGCGAGGGTTGGGCAAGTTTCCGATCCATTTGCACGAAGACGCGCTTGATTTCCTGGCGAAAATCTGCGATGGCGACGCCCGTCGAGCTCTTTCGGCCTTGGAAATCGGTGTTTTATCCTCTGATGACTTCGATGCTTCGGGCCAATCCGATAAAACAATCGAGTTTACCCGGGAACTGGCTTCGGAATCGGTCCAGAAGAAAGCCGTGGCGTATGACCGTGCCGGGGATTTGCATTACGACACGATCAGCGCCTTGATCAAAAGCATCCGTGGCAGCGACCCCGACGCCGCCATTTACTGGCTCGCCAAGATGCTCGTCGCCGGGGAAGACGTTCGATTCCTGGCCCGGCGATTGGTCATTCTTTCCAGTGAGGACGTTGGCAACGCCGATCCGGCGGCTCTGCGGCTGGCCGTGGCGACGGCGCAGGCGTGTGAGATTGTCGGATTGCCCGAATGCCAGCTAAATCTTGCGCAGCTTGTTACGTACCTTGCTTGCGCACCGAAATCGAACGCCTCGACTCTGGCCATCGGTGAAGCCCGGAAGGATGTGATGGAAGACGCCTTGGTGCCGGTGCCACGCCACCTTCGGGACGCTCATTACAAGGCGTCAAAGGCTTTGGGGCACGTCGGTTATCAATACGCTCACGATTCCGAAGACGGCATTGTCGCCCAGGAATATCTCGGTGTGGACCGAGAGTATTACCGGCCCGTCCCACGCGGCTTCGAAGCCGAACTGGCTGAACGGCTTGAGGTGATTCGTCGGAAACTCAAAGGAGAAAAGGAATAAGGAGCGACTCACATGCAAGCGGAATTACTCTTCTCCGATAAAGCCCTGTTGGGCGAAGGCCCCGTGTGGCTCCATCGTCGGCAACGGCTTCTTTGGCTCGACATCGAAGGTTTGCATCTTCACTGTTACGATCCCGAAACAAACGTCGACGAAATCTTTCCGCTACCCGGTCAAGTCGGCTGTGTGGTTCCCGTTCAATCCGAACATAAGACGGCCTCGCGCGAATCGCAACTTCTTCTCGCGGGTCCAAGCGGCATCGAACAGGTTCTCATTGCAAACGACAACAAGCTCGAATCCCGGCGGATTTGGACGCATCCCGAAGAAACCAGGCCGAATAATCGTTACAACGATGGGAAATGTTCCCCCGAAGGCCGATTCTGGTTCGGTTCGCTGAACATGCGTCGGGAGCCGAATCAGGCTTCGCTTTATGTCCTGGACCCCAGCGGCTGTCGAACGATGATCCAGGGAGCCACGAACTCGAACGGACTCGGCTGGAGCCTCGGGGGCGGGACATTCTATTGGATCGATACGCCGACTCGCTGCGTCTGCGCTTTCGATTACAATAGGGAAACCGGCGATATTTCCGGCCGCCGGATCGTGATCCGCTTTCCCGAGGAGGGCACACCGAATCCCGGTGACGGACCGAACGGCGCCGCCTGGGGCCGACCCGATGGAATGACCATCGACGCCGAAGGCATGCTCTGGATCGCCCATTGGCTTGGGAGCCGAGTGACCCGGTGGAACCCGGATTCAGGCGAGTTGCTCGATACCGTTTGGCTGCCCGTCTCGCGTGTCACCTCGGCTACCTTCGGCGGTAAGGACTTGGACACGCTTTTCATCACCACGGCATCCAAGGGCATGACGCCCGAAGAAAATGAACGCGAACCTCACGCCGGCAGATTGTTCGCCGTAAAATCCGGCGTGAAAGGACTGCCGCCCGACGAATTTATCCCTGTGATGCAATGAACTACTACGACGACGATGCCCGTGCGGAAGCCGTTTTGAATGGCGACCGCAACCGCCAATTTCTCGGCTTGATTCTCAGCGTGGCTATGATCCTGATCTTTGCCGCGATCGGGGTTGTGATGATGTTCTCGTCACCGTCGCGACGGAATTCGGCCCTGTCTGTGGCCCAGTCCGCGCAATGTGCGAGCAATCTGCGGGAAGTCATGGTTGCCTTGCACAATTATCACGATACCTACGGCTCTTTTCCGCCGGCCCACACGACCGACGCCCAAGGGAATCCGCTCCATTCCTGGCGCACGCTGATCCTGCCGTATCTCGGTTACGCGAATTTGTACAACGACATCCGATGGGACGAACCTTGGGACAGCGAATACAACAAACAATTCCATCGCTGGATGCCGCAGCAATACGCCTGCCCCGGGGATACGGGCGGTGCGTTCCATTATACGAGCTACATGTGGGTCATCGGCGCAGACACGCTGAGCGATGGTCCCAAGTCGAGAAAGATGGGCGAAGCCGTACGGGGCACGTCAAACACGATCGGCATCGTCGAAGTCATTCCGACAATCTGCTGGATGGATCCGACGGATGTTCCCGAAGCCGATCTTGCCAAGGGAATCAATCATTCGGCCACCGAGGGCATCGGCAGCAAACACTTTGTCCCCGAAGGGATCAATGCCGCCATGCTTGACGGTTCAACGCGGTTTTTGACCAATGGCGATAAAACCCTGGAAACAAACAGTCAATTCGACGTTCCCACTGTAACGACCTCTTCGCCTTGAGGACAGTGGACTAGGTCGTGTTCACACTATCGTCGTAAAATTTCGCGGATCATGGCGAACATGACAAAGGAGGAATACATCACATCAAGCTTATCGTAACGTGTAAAAACGCGGCGATAGCCCTTCAAACGCCGGAAGTATCGCTCCACTTCGTTACGACGCTTATACAACTCACGGTCGTACTCCCAAGGCTCCTTCCGGTTGCTCTTGGGCGGAACCACCGGCTTGAGTCCTTGGACGCGGCCACGGAACGAACCTCGTCTCCTTCATAGGCTTTGTCCATGAGCAAGGAGATATCGCCGTTACAAAATTCGTCGGACAACGTCGGAATCAGTTTTCTCGCTTGGGGATCGTCATGACACCCGGTGTGAGATGACTGGCGGCGAGAGATGGAATGTGATCGGCGACGTTTCGTCGGCGACGATCAGATGCCGTAAAATTCAATACGGTGGTGTTCCAGCCGCCCCGGCTTTTGCCCACGGCTTGTTCGCCGTTTTTTTCAGCGGCCCCATGCCGTCCGGATGAACCTTGACACTGGCACTGTCCAGCAATAAGACCGTAATATCAATTCCAATAAGGAGTTGTGTTTCAATGCTTCGAGAACGCGAGGCCAGACCTTGTTGTCGGCCCAGCATCGCATTTTCATGTAAATGGTATGCCAAGGTCCAAATTCCTTGGGCAACTTTCTCCACTTGCATCCGTTTTCGGCGACGTAGAGGATCGCGTTGAGGAAGTCGATGTTTTCCACGACGACGTTGCCTCGCTGAACAGGCAACACGTCCTTGTTTTGTCGTACTGTTGTTCGGTGATCTGTGTCATCCGTGAATCGGTAACAATTCAACCAAATTCATGCAAGACCATCGTGCGAACACGCCCTAGATGAGATAGCGATCCTGCATCGCTTTCGGATCGATGCCGATGACTTCGCGTAAATAACGTGAGACGGTTCCATAATCATTTCGAATTTGATCGAGAAAGGCGCGCAAAAACTCCGGATAGGCTTTGTAGAGATATTTCAGCGACGGATTGATCTTCAGGGGTTTATCGTACCGTTTCTCGGCAACAACGTTCGACACCAGATAATCTTCCATGATCGTATCTTCGTCGACATCCAAGGCCGAAAGGATCAACGCCGCGACGACTCCCGTGCGGTCCTTGCCGGCCATGCAGTGAAACAGGATCGGCACGTCGTCATCCCGGAAAAGCATCGTGAAAATCTTTCGGTAAACCTCGATAAAATCCGGTTCCGACGTCATTGTTTCGTAGAGTTTGATCACCGTCGCCCGAATCCGTTCTTCCGGCATGGTTCCCAGTTTGGCATCGGTGTCGCCGAGCATGGTACGGACGTTCGGATCGACATGGAGCAGTGACCGGTCATCGTGCAAATCCGAGATCGACGTCAGGCAGCGCGGCGTATCCAGGGTACAAACGGCCATCGTGCGCAGCGATGCCGGTTTTCGGTCGGGGCGACGATGGATTTCCCATTCGGTACGCAAATCGACGATGGTTCGGAGCGGGATGTTTGCCAAGCAAAGCAAATCGGCATCCGTCAGGCGGCTCAGTTCGTCGCAGCGAAAAATCATCCCGCGCTTCACAGTTCGCGCGTCCTTGTTCCTGATACCACCCAAATCCCTGAAATTGCACACTCCTTCGAGCATTGATTTCTTTCCTTTCTTTTCCGTAAATTATTGGCGTTCTTATTCAATCACTGGCGATACCGACCAAGTCGCAGCCTTCGGTTTCCAGGATTTCACAGGATAAAATCGCGCCGGGCGTCAGGCCGGCTCCCGTGACGTACACCACGGGGTCGATGTCCGGTGCATCGGCTCGGGTACGGCCCACGAAGAGATTCGGTTCCTTTCGACCCGACTCGGGAGCCGTATACTGGTCGTCGATCCGAACATCCATGATCGCCCCCTTTTGGTCCGTGGCCCAGGCGACCGAGTACCGCTCACACGCCTGGTAAAGTCGGTCGTAACGTCGCTCGATAACCCGTTTGGGAACGCGGTCGGTGAACTGGACCGCAGCGGTCCCCGTCTCGGCGGAAAACGGGAACACGCCGGCTCGCTCAAATTTCCAGCGGTCTACGAAACGGAGCAGTTCGTCGAACATTTCGTCCGTTTCACCGGGAAAACCCGCAATCAACGAGGTCCGAAGTACGAGCCCTGGAATTCGGCTTCGCAATTTACCAAGCAGTTCCTCGGCTTCGGACTTGGTTACTCGGCGATTCATCCGTTTAAGGATTTCGTCATTGGCATGCTGTAGAGGTAAGTCGATGTACGGTAAGAGTTTACCACCGGCCGAAAAAAGGTCGATCAGATCGTCCTCAAAATAGGCCGGGTACGAATACATGAGCCGGATCCATTCAATGCCGTCCACGGATTCCAGGCCCCGGAGCAATTCCGGCAATTGCGGTTTGCCGTAAAGGTCTTTGCCCCAAAAAGTTGTCTCCTGGGCGATGACAACCAACTCTTTCACCCCCTGGGATGCTAAAAGGCGAGCCTGTTCAAGAAGCGTTTCCTTGGGTACGCTGCGAAATCGGCCCCGGATCATGGGAATCGCACAGAAAGAACACCGGCGGTCACAGCCGTCGGCGATACGCAGGTAGCCGACATGGGGAGCCGTCAGAAGATGGCGACCGTTTTTTTCCTCGGTGGGGATGCCGAACCATTCGTCAACGCCGGGAAATTCGACCGAGAGTTTGTCAATGTCCTCGAACTGCGGCATACAACCTCGGACGAGTATGCGGCCCACCCGGCCTTCGGATTTCAGCTCCAAAAGGGCGTCGATGTATTCCCGTGCTTCCGATCGAGCCGATCGTAAAAAGCCGCAGGTGTTCAGGATGACCGTTTCGCAACCGTCCACATCGGGCCGGAACATTTTTCCCAGCCGCTCCATTTCAAAAACATAGTGTTCGCTGTCGACCAAGTTTTTGGGACAACCAAGTGAGACCAGGGAAAAGGTATCAGGTGTGATTTCAGATGGGAGCATTCGTGTTGGACAGGATTAAAGGTCTCGAAGCAAGTCTTTCGCCGGAAAATAAACGGCAACTCTTGACGTTGCCGAAAGCCCAAAAGCGAAGGATACCTCTGAAAATCCGTTGACGAACGATGCCTTGTGCTCGCAGAGCCGGTCATTTCAACGCCGGTCGTGGGCCACTGAAGCCGAAAACCCATTTTGAGAGGTTCTCTAAATGATACCCCAACCCGGGCAAAACGCAAGCGTGAAAGACATGCCCACCGTCCGGGTGCGAGCAAACTTTTTGGACGTCATCCCAGCGTAGGCGGGGATGACGCACGAGACGGTTTCCGAGCAGGTCTAGTTTCCCGTTCCGCCTTCGGAGAGTTTGCGGAAATATTCTTTGTTGACCGCTTCCCAGCCGGCCGGGCTCGGGTCGTCGCTACCGGTGACAAGCTGCTCTTGGATATTCGTCGGTAAATTGACGGTCGCGTCTTCCTTGATAAGGAAATCACCGCTGATGTGCTGCCTGGCATCGCCACCGGATTCCAGGATGACCCGTCGCTGGCGCTGTGCGTTCTGATACAAACCGCCGCGCAGGTCCAATTCCACCTGCGACATGGCGTCCTGCATCTTCTCCAGATCTTGGTTGTGATAGCCCATCACGCGCATGTGGTTCAGGTCGATACCCTCGGCCCGGTTGCGAAGATCGGCCTGCTTGCCCGGTAAACGATTCCGCTCCCGGTCGCCTCGGTTGCGAGCCATGGGACCTTCGAGCCCTTCGCCGGTTTCGCCGCCTTCCTTACCACCGCCCGTGGCGCCGCCCACGGCTTCCCGGCTGTGATCCTTGATCTGCCCTTTGGTGAACGGGTCGGGCGTCAATCGGGTCGGCGTATTCCGCCCTCCTTTGCCCACGGCTTCTTCGCCGACGAATTCACCGCCGGACTTGCCCGAGCGTCCTTCGCCGGACCGACCCGCAATTTCGTTCGTGTTCGGCAACCGGTTCCCCGTCACGCCCTTGGCCGAGTTGTTCGAAATCGGGCCGTCCAAGGCGTCCCAACCGGCTCCGGCGTCCAGCGAGTCGATCATACTCGACGTCTTGTCTTCCATTTCATCGAACAGGTCTTCTTCCTCCTCCATGAGTTCGCCGATCAGGTCTTCCAGTTCCAACGGTAATTCCGCCATGGGGGCTTCCTTTTCATCGTCGTTGACCGTTTCCTCCTGCGACCAGCGTTCCCGATCGGCGGTGTCGGGCAACCATTTTTCCATGTTCGTCTTGATTTCCTCGGCCATTTCCGTGCCCAATTGCTCCAACGGCACGGCAATATCGGCGCATTTGCCAAGATCGCCTTCTTCGCCGTTCTTTTTCGCAATTTCCGTTTGGATTTCCACCATTTCCTGTAAGAGCGACGGATTCGCAAAATCCTGGAACGGCAGTTTACTCAAATCGGAATTCAATTCGTTCATGAACTTTTCCCAAGCGTCCTCGGCGGCTTGAAGTTGCTGGACGAGCTGTTCTTCCTCATCGGAAAAATCCTCGACGTTTTCCTTGTTCAGGTTCTTGGCCGCCTCGACGACTTTCCGCTGGGCCTCGATGGCCTCGTCGGCCGCCTGACGCAGCGCTTCGATTTTTTTCCGCACATCGTCGGGCAAATCGTCTTCGCTACGGTAACCCATTTCCTGGAGCGCTTTCTTTTCCGCGTGCCGGGCGATTCCGAGCATGTTCCGCAACGCATCGGCAATTTCGCCCTGGAGTTCGTTCAGTTGAGTCGCCGGTTCGTTGAATTCTTCAGGCGATGTGAACTTTGCCATCGCATCGACCTGCTCCACGGCTTTGGTCATCTGGTTGAACGCGAGTTTATTCAGGTCGCGTTTGATCATCAGGTCCTCGGTCCGGGAATCGGCCCCGATGGATTTCACGATGAGAATCGCCTCCTTTTGGATTTCCACCTGTACGGTCCGATCCTCGGCGGCCAGCGCAGCCCGTTCGTCCATCGTGTTTTTCTCGCCGATCAAACCGGTCCGGACCCGGTTTCGGATTTGCTTTTCCATGAGCTTTCGCAGCGAATCCCGAAGCGAACCAAGCTGCTTGGTCGTTTCAGCAACGGCTTCATCTTTATCGATCGTCTTGACAAGCCGCCAAGGCCCTGCGGTTTGCTGCGGCTGGAGATCAATCCCCCAGCTCGCGTTCTGGTAGGAACGGTTGTCCAGTGCGACGACCCGGAACATCAGGGTTTGGCCCGGCTTGACCATCTCGGCCGTGATCGGCAGCTGATGCTCCAGCTCGAACAGCAGCGAGGTTTTTTCCGTTTCAATCGGCCAACGG